>DVFT01000020.1 GCA_018713105.1 Candidatus Limivivens merdigallinarum
ATACCTGGCCGCCCAACCTGGGAACCGATCAAAAGAGCCATCGCACTGAAAGGAGCATAGCGGGCAATCCCCATCGTAGTTTCTTCTTCGCTGAATCCCCGAAGCGCGCCTTCCGCTGCATCCGCCGCGATCTGTACCGGGTCGTCCTTCAGATTCGTGATATGTGCCTGGTTTCCCGGCACCCTCCTGGCACGCATCTTTTGCATCCCCATCATCAGCTCCACCACATTCAGATGGTTGATCACCTCTACCATCTTTGCCGGTGTAATGCCGGATACAAGTTCCAGGACTTCCTGCCTGGATACATGGATGTCTACGATCTTCCTGGCTATTTCCAGAGACGGAACCGCCATGGAGGCTTCTGCACGGTCTACCCGGATGGCATAATCTGCGATAAAGCTGTCCAAGAAGTCGAACTCTTCCCTCTTCTTTCCGTCCATCTCCGTAATCCTTCCATCCTCTACCCTGATGGAAGGAGCCGGATCATAGGGACTGTGCATTGCTACAAAGCCCATCTCTGGCCATTCATCGATGAAACCGTCTTTGTTCACCGGACGGTTGTCCAGTGCTTCAATCCGTTTTGATTTTTTCATGTTTTCTACCTGCTTCTCTATGAAATCTGTTTTCAGTTACCTTCCGGGTGCTTACTGCGGCAGATGTTCTTTCTGCTCAAAGGACGCTTTCACGACAGCACGTCCTTCCTCCAGGCTGCTGATTGCGCCCAGTGCTTTCAGCTGCATGACCACGTTGCCCAGGACAGAGCCCTCGATCGGTCCTGCCACCACGCGTTTTCCGGTATTCTTGGCAGTCAGCTCGCAGAGCAGCTGATCCTGGATGCCGCCGCCTACCATATTAATGCACGGTACGTCCTTGCCGGTCAGAAGTTCCAGTTCTCTTACTACCTTGCCATACTCCTGGGTCAGTCCATTGTAGATCGCCATAGCAATCTCTCCCAGTCCCTTCGGCGTACCCTGTCCGTGCTCCTCACAGTATCCAATGACCTCTTTCATCATATTATACGGAGCGGTGAATCTGGGATCGTTGGGGTCGATACAGAAATCCTTGCGTTCTGCTTCCCTGGATGCCTTAATGATATCCGGGAAGGATACTTCTCCTTCAAACTCGCACCAGTTCTTTCTCAGGTTCTGCATAATCCACAAGCCATTGATATTCTTCAAGTAACGGATCTTGCCTTCCACCCCTCCTTCATTGGTATAATTATATTCGAAGGACTGCTCGGTCAGGATCGGTTCGTCCAATTCCATCCCCATGAGGGACCAGGTACCACAGCTTAAGAAAATGGCATCCTTGCTTTCCAGCGGTGTCCCCGCTACTGCGGAAGCTGTGTCGTGACTTCCTACAGCGATGACCTTCACGCCGGAAAGCCCGGTTTCTTCCACAACCTCCGGTGACAAATCTCCAATAATAGTTCCCGGTTTTACCAGTTCACCTAAAATATCAGTGCGAAGCCCTACTTTTTCAATCAGTTCGAAATCCCAGTCTCTCTTTTTGGCATCCAGCATTTCACCCGTGCTGGCAAAGGTATATTCATTATACTTCTTTCCTGTCAAAAGATAACCAAACAGTTCCGGCATAAACAGCAAGCGGTCTGCTTTCTCATAAATGTCCGGTCTCATTTTTTTATCTGCATAAAGTTGGAACAGGGTGTTGAAATTCATGAACTGGATTCCGGTTCTCTCGTAGATCTCTTTCAGCGGGACAACCTTGCCAACCTCTTCGATCACACCGATGGTACGGTCGTCACGATAGTTGATCGGATTTCCGATGATGTTCCCTTCTTTATCTAAAAGCGCATAATCCACACCCCAGGTATCGATTGCGAGACTCTGGATTGGAATTTTCTTTGCCGCTGCCTTTTTCAGTCCCTGTTTCAATTCATGAAACAGACGGAAAGTATCCCAATAAAAATGCTTGCCTACGCGAACCGGATCGTTCGGGAAGCGGTGTAACTCTTCCAGCTCGATCTTTCCATCCTGGTATGTACTTAAAATCATTCTGCCGCTGGAAGCTCCAAAATCAAATGCCAAATTATAAATCTTTTCACCCATGTCTTTTACCTCGCTATTTCATTTTATCTTTACGGCTTTTGCCGCAATTTTCTCTCCTATTCTCCGGTTATCACCGAAACGCCCTTTTTCTCAAAGTACGCTTTCCACTCCTTGCTGGGTACCTTATCTGTCACCAAAACGTCCCCTGCCTCAAGGTCCATGACTTTCATAAAATAAACGCTTCCCAGCTTACTGCTGTCCGCCGCCAAGATCGTCCGCCTTGCACAGGACCGCATGCACACTTTAACGTCCGCTTCCATCTCATGAGAATCGGTAACGCCTTTCTCCATGTCAATTCCTTTGCAGGACAAAATCGCCTTGTCTACATTGTACCGTTCCAACACTTCTTGTGCTGCCCTACCCACTAAAGAGAGGGAAGAATCTCTCAGAATCCCCCCTGTAGAAATCACCTGTACCCCATCGCTGCCGGAAAGCTCGATCAACACCTCCACAGAATTCGTGATCACTGTAAGGTTTTTCTTTTTCTTCAGCTCCTGTGCAATCATCAGGGACGTGGAAGAGCTGTCCAACATGATACACTCTCCATCCTCCACAAGTTCAGCTACCCTTTGTGCAATCTTCTGCTTCTCCTTGCGGTTCGTCTTTTCCCTAATCTTCAGCGGCAAATCCACAGAAATATTCTTGTTCAGGACTGCCCCTCCGTAGGTTTTCTTGACAAAGCCTTCCTTTTCCAGTTTTTCCAGGTCTCGGCGGATGGTTTCTTCGGTTACTCGATAGCGCTGGCTGAGTTCAGATACCAGCACTCTCTGCTCTTTCTGCAGGATGGACAGAATTTCATTTTTCCGTTCAATCGCCAACATAAAACCAGCCTCCTATTCTGTAGTCTATTATACTACAGCTAGGAGACTGATGACAAGCTTTCTTTTTGTTTTTTGTTGATTTATTTGGTTTTAAGATTTTTTACCAACTGGATCTTCTTCTTTTTTTCTGTAACGAAGGTCTTTTTGCCGCATTTTACCGTAGCATTGACAACGATCGTATAGTTACCGGCGGCAAGCTTCTGCCCAGCCTTCAAACCAGCTTCATTTTTTCTGGAAGCCGTCCCGTCCCACCAGAGCACCAGGCTTTTGTCCAGGGCGCTTTTGATCTTTCTTTTGTAAACCGTCTGTTTTTTCTGGTTCCTGATTTCCACATAGATCTCAGGTTCCCGGTCAGAGGTGATGGTACAGCGGATCGCCACTTTTTTCTTTCCCTGAAGACTGTATTTCTTCTGACTCTTTCCCGAGGCATCTATTACCGTGATCCTGCTCATGCGGGATGCCGTCACTTTTTTTACTGTAAAGAAAAAGGCTCTCGTCCTCCCATGATCCGTATAGGAAAACAAATTCGCTTTCGGCTCGTCAGTGGGTCTCAGCGTAGAATGCTGAAAGTGGAAATTGCCGTACCTAGAGCCCGTATTTTTTACGGAAAACGTAACTTTTCTGGATTTTGGGTTCACAGTGATCACGGATTTTTCTGCGAAATAGCCCTGATAGCCATAGGGCGTCTTCCCGTAATACATGCCAATCTTCTGGGTGGAATAACCGTCCTTTACCACAATATCGAATACCTTGGAGGCTGCCTTGCTATCCCCAGATGGAATTGCCAAAAACAATAAAAACAGCAACCCAAGAAATAGGCAGCGCCCTTTTCTTCCTCGCATTACGATCTCTCCCTTCCTTTTCCAGCGCAAGCTGTCTTACAGCAAACACAGCTGCATTCTTGTTTGTACCGTCTGTATATCAAAAGGGCGCCCTTTCGGACGCCCTCTCTATCGCTTGGACTTATCTTTTTGCGCTGAACGCCTGATTATTCCTCGTCGTTTCCGTACAGGGTAACCAGTTTGTTCAGATATGCATATCTTTCTTTTGCTTCATTCTCAGATTTTGCAAACAGTCTGGCTGCTTTTTCCGGATTCGCACGTTTCAGAGAATTGTAACGTACCTCTCCATCCAGGAATGCCTGGTAATCCTCGGTCGGAGCCTTGGAATCCAGAGTGAACTTCTTCTCTGCAGCCGGATTGAAGCGGAAGTTATGCCAGTAACCGGATTTCACTGCCAGCTCTTCCTCGGTCTGAGCCTTCGCCATACCCTTCTTGATACCATGGTTGATACACGGAGCGTATGCGATGATCAGAGACGGTCCCGGATAAGCCTCTGCCTCTGCCAGTGCCTTCACAGTCTGGTTGAAGTCAGCGCCCATTGCGATCTGTGCTACATACACATAGCCGTAGGACATTGCGATAGAAGCCATATCTTTCTTCTTCACTTCTTTACCGCCTGCTGCGAACTGAGCGATTGCTCCGGTCGGGGTAGACTTGGAAGCCTGTCCGCCAGTGTTGGAGTATACCTCAGTATCGAATACCATAACATTGATATCCTGTCCGGATGCCAGTACATGGTCTACACCGCCGAATCCGATATCGTATGCCCATCCGTCACCGCCGAAGATCCACTGGGATTTCTTACCCAGGAACTCTTTGTTGTTTACGATATCTCTGCACACATCGCAGTCTACACCGCTCAATACTTCTACCAGTTTATCGGTAGCAGCACCGTTGGTGGCGCCTACATTGAAGGTATCCAGCCAGTTCTGGCAAGCTTCTTTTACTTCCTCGGAAGCTTTCTCGTTTGCCATCACAGACTCTACTTTCTCTTTCAGACCGTTTCTGATAGCTTTCTGAGCCAGCAGCATACCATAACCAAACTCTGCGTTATCCTCGAACAGAGAGTTGCTCCATGCAGGACCCTGTCCTTTTGCATTTACGGTGTACGGTGTGGACGGTGAAGAGTTACCCCAGATTGAGGAGCATCCGGTTGCGTTTGCGATGTACATTCTGTCACCGAACAGCTGAGTGATCAGCTTCGCATACGGAGTCTCACCACAGCCTGCGCAAGCTCCGGAGAACTCAAGCAGCGGCTGCTTGAACTGAGAACCTTTTACGGTATTCTCTTTGAATTTTGCCACAACATCTTC
>DVFT01000145.1 GCA_018713105.1 Candidatus Limivivens merdigallinarum
CTGGTTCAAAAGGATCAAAAACTCGCTGTTTGCCAACATCAGCCTTGCCGTATCCGATTTCAAAAGTTCCTCCACATTCTGCGTTAAACCTGTGACAAATCCCTGGTATTTACGAATCCTCTTGTAGAGCCGGTAGAAAAAGTCGGCGCTATATTGATACCGGAATAATAAATAAAACTCATCCGCAAAGATCCAGGTGGTCTTTCCTTTCTTCCAGTTCTGGATCACCCGGTTGAAGATACTGTCCAAAGTCACCAGCATCCCAAGGGGCATGAGCTGCTCTCCCAGTTCCCGGATGTCATAAGCAATGATGCGGTTCTTCGTATCCACATTCGTTTTCTGTGCAAAGGTATTCAAGCTTCCATTGATAAACAGTTCCGAAGACAGGGCAAGCCCCCTGGCTTCCTCTTCCGGCTGGAGCATGAGCTGTCGGTACAGATCCTTCAAGGTCGGCACTTCGCTTTGGTAACCGCTTCGGATATATTCCCGGTACACATCTGCGGTACAGCGGTCCAGGATGGATTTTTCCTTGGCGGACAAGTTGCCAGCTCCCACCAACTGTTCAAACAGGGACAGGATAAACTCCGACTTCTCGATCAGCGGATTCTTGTCATTGCCATAGGCAGAGTCCATATCCAGCGCGTTCAGATGGGTATGGGACGTTGCAGAAATGGAGATCACTTCCCCGTTCAGTGCTTCCACCAAAGAACCAAATTCCGACTCCGGATCTAAAATGAGAATGTCATCTTCCGTAGACAAGGCAAGATCCACGATCTCTTCTTTTGCTGAGAAACTCTTTCCGGAACCGCTGACACCCAATCGAAAGGAGTTTCCATTCAATAACTTCCTCCTATCTGCCACCAGCATATTTTTACTCACCGCATTCTGCCCATAATAAATGCCGCCCGGCTGCATGATCTCCTGAGTATGGAAGGGGATCAGCACTGCGGTGGATTCTGTGGTCAGGGTACGAAGGGCATTGATCTTGCGGATGCCATAAGGCAGTACCGTATTGAGCCCATCCACTTGCTGCCATTTCAAGGTTGCCATCTGACATAAATGCTTTCTTGCCACCGATAAGATGCTCTCTGTATCCGAATCCAACTGTTTCCTGCTGTCTGCCATATGCACCATGGTGAGGATGCCGAACATCATCCGCTGATCCCTGGTGGTCAGGTCATCCAGCATCTCTTTAGTTTCCTTCCTTTGCAGTTCCATATCATAAGGCACAATGGCAGAAAAGTTATTGTTGGCATTCTGGCGCCTCTGCCAGTTGGTCACATTGGTCTCCACACCCAGCAGACGGTTCTGGATCTCACGCACCGCTTCGTCTGTGGGTACCGGGAGGATATCGATAGACAGCATCAAGTCCCGGCTTAGATCGCACAGTTCCGAGATCATGTCATCCTTGACATAACTGGCATAATCCTGCATATACAAAACCCGCCCGAATCGTTCATTGATCTTGAAGCAGTCTTTGGAAAATTCCATGGATTGGGGACAGATCCAGTCCTTGAAACTGCTCCCCTTTTTGGCAAACGCCTTCATATCAAAGGGAAAGCACTGGGGTGTATCTGCCTGGAAAAAATCCCGGAAGATCTGCAGGCGCTGTTCTGCATCCAGTTCTTCTCCCACAGAAGACAGCTTGCTCAGATGGGTAATGATATCTGTCCCCACTCGTGCAAAATACGTCCTTGCTTCATCAATGTTCTTTTTATGGACACTGACGGTCAGATACCGTTCCTGATAAATGCTGTTGTTGGTGCCGCTGACTTTGGATAACAGCATTTCGTTATATTCCTTTCGGTATTCATCCAATCCGTCCTCTTTCATCGGCAGGAGCAGGGATGCTTCAAACTCTTCTTTATTGATCCGTCTGTTGTTTAAAGTGATCTTTGCCGCCGCACCGGAATCTAAGGCATTTAACAGTTCACTGTAATCCAAGAACATTTCCGTCTTATCCTCTTTGCTTGCGATGGCATAGTTGATATCGGAAAACCGGAAGGTCTTGGAAAATTTTGTCCCGGACTGGAATACTCCATCCGGCCAGATCCGCCGGATCGGGATCGCCTGTTGGACAGACCTTGGGACTTTGAATCTCTCTCGGTCCATTTTCAATGCCTGCTGTAAGGTTTTAATCAAACGCACCACTCCTTCCCGTTTTCTTTTTCTGTTTCATCCGTTTCTTTTTTGCCCGCTGTTCCCTTTTTTTCATAAGGGCTGCACCATCCCCCTGGGACTTTTCTCCTAGGGCCAGCGTTTCTTCCATGCAGGCATGGTACAGATCTTCACTTTGGAACAGCAGCCGCTTGGGGTATAAAAATTCAGACTTGATATACGCCCAGGCAAACTGCTCTGCGGTCATGCCATGGTACTGGAAGAACCCGCAGGCTGCGAAAGGCGCAGCGCCTAAGATGCACAGCCACCCGGTCATCTCCTGTCCCACATAGTTTCCCAGACCAAAATAAATCCCTACTGCCACAGCGATGGCGAGCAGGGAAAAAATACACTGGCGCAGGTTCAGTCCCATAAACATGGATTCCTGATAGTTTCGGATCTCTTTATTCATTTTTACTTCCATATGCTTCTATCTCTCTCTTTCTCTTTTCTTTTTTCCTGTCGGTTTCCCCTGTTCTTTTGGAATGTCCAGTCCCCATTGTCTGCAAAATTCTTCCACCCCTTCCCGGTCATACCGGGCGAGTCTTGAAAGGTCAAATGCCACCGGAGTGTAGGTGGAAAATCCTGAATGGGCTTGTCCCGGCAACACCTTTCCCAGCCTGTTCTCTTGAATGAAGGCCAGCTTATCCCTGGTGAAATCACCGCTTACAAATGCCTCCTGGGGCTTCAGCCCGTACCTATCCGGAAGATTCACCGTTAAGTCATCAAATAATTCCAGCTCCCCTTCCCTTTGGCTGTACATCAAAACCGCAAGCCCATTTCCATAAGCGTAGCTGGACACTTTCAGAGTGATCTCTTCCTTACCAAATTCCCAATGGAAAGGCAAGGTATCGCTGCTTTCCTGATTTTCATTTTTTTCATATATTTCTTTGCACATAGTTTTCCTCCTACAATCCCATCATTTCTTTTACGATCCGGTCAGATGCTTTCACCGCACCCACCAGCACCAACAGGTTAAACACCAATTCCCCTACATAGTTCCACACAATGGTCACTGCACTTAAGGACGTATCTCCAATGGCTGGTGGACTGGCAGAATAAACGGAGAAAATGATACAGGCCAGTGCAATGATCGCCCCTTCCAGACATACCCCTGCATAGGACTTGATAAAGTTCTTTCCCACCGACTGGGAGGGTTCTCCCGCAAAGGTGGAAATAGGGATGGGTGCAATGGCAGTATACATATACAGCTTGAACATCCTTCCATATACCGTAAGGATCATGATAAAAGACAGCACTGTGATCAGAAGGCTTCCCAGCAGCGTCACGATCCACAAGGGAATGGATTCCAGCATGCCTACCGCTTCGATCTTTTCCACGATCTCTGCCGGAAGCTCTGTCACACCCCCGTTTGCCATCCCCGACTGTGCCATGATGGTAGACACGATCCCCTGTACAATGGAAAACAGGGCTGTCATCAATTCCATGCCATACATGATGGCGCCTTGTGCCAGTGCAAACCGGATAAAGGCTTTGAGGGCATGTTCCGGCTTCTTCATGTCTGTAAAGCTGCCACAGGTCTTGACGATCCCGGCTGCAAAAAACAACACCAAAAGCCCATACCCAATGGCGGTCAAAGCCCCGTTGATCCCAGTGATGACACTCCAGATCGTCCCGCCCTTAAAGGATTCCGGGCTTTGGGTAAGGAGCGTCCAGATTTCTGCCAGCTTCTCATTCCAGGTGTTCAGTGCAGAGTTTAGGTTCTGCACGATCCAGTTATCACTCAAACAGTCTCACCTCCTTTGCCGGGGCAGGAAGCTGTCCTCCCTGCCCGCTTCTTTCTCTTCCTGCTACCCAACGATCAGGTCCAGGATCTCTTTTGCAAAGGTGATGATGACACCGCCTGCCAGCGTCAGAAACCCGTTGGCTCTCTGGCTGGGATCATGGCTCTTTAAACTCAACCCTACCTGCACCACACCAAATCCCAGTAAGATCAAGCCGATGGCCCGGATCAGGGAAAAGATAAAGGTGGACAGGTTATTGATGACCGACAGGGGATCTCCGGCTGCAAGCACCGGGATGCCTCCTACCGTCATGGACAACACCAGTGCCACATAAAAGGCAAAGGGATATTTGGGTTCTTTTCCCATACGTTTTAATGTAGTGGCATGGTTTGCTGTCTGGTTCTTTTTCATTTCATTTCTTTTCTTCAATGGCATTCCTCCAATCAAAAAGACTGCTCCCTGCCGAGAAGTTCCTCCGCTGAGAGCAGTTCATAATCATCCAGTCTCCTGGTATCAATGGTGACATCTTCATGGGACAGAGGAGCCTTCGCATAATCATAAGGCGGCGCCCCTCCATCCTCCGTATATTTCACATTCACATGTTTATGCAGATCATATTTCTCATCCAGAATGGGGCGTTCCCCACGCACCAGAAGCACTGCCTTGCGGTTATCCAAAAGGCGTACTTCATCGGGTGTCAAAAGTTCCCTGCCGGACTGCTGGAAATTCACCGAATAGCTGCCACTCCTTCCCTTGGTCTGCCCATAGGTGTTGGTATCCAGTGTTTCTTTCCCCAATAGTTCCGAGACATATTTATGCCCCTCTTTTTCATTGCCTCCCAGATATAAAAACTCATCTGCATTTCCGATGAGGCTTTCCCAGCTGTCCTTAAACAAGGCTTTCATCTGTGCGATGTTCTGGATGATGATGCTGCAGGAAATTGCGCGCGACCGCATGGTTGCCAGAAGCTTATCAAAGTCATCCGGCAGTGCCACGTTTGGCCACTCATCCATGATGCAGTGTACTGGGATGGGCAGTTTTCCATGGTATTTCCGGTCCGCCACATAGTAAAGGGTCTGGAACAGGTTGCTGTAGATCATGCCTACCAGATAATTGAGGCTAGTATCCGCATCCGGGATACAGCAAAACAGCGCCACCTTTTTCTCCCCGATGCTGTAAAGATCCAGTTCATCGGTACAGGTCAGATTGGCGATCTGTTTTAAATTGAACGCAGCCAGACGGACACCTACGGAGATCAAGATAGACTTTGCGGTCTTTCCTGCCGCCTGCTTGTAAATGGCATACTGCTTGACTGCAATGCTTTCCGGATTGCGCATCTCCAAACGTTCAAACAGGATATCTAACGGAGACTGATATTCTTCATCGTCCTCTTTCACTTGGGCAGAACCTAACATTTCCATGATCATGGAGAAGTTCTGTTCCTCCGGCGGCGCTTCATGCAGAAGGTACAGCATAAGTGCCTGCAGCAAGGCAGTCTCACTTTTCTCCCAGAACGGATCCGAGCTTTGCGCCCCCTTTGGGGTGGTATTGCGGATCAGGTTGTTGATGAGCTTTAGCACATCCTTATCATCCCGCACATAAGCAAAGGGATTGTAGCAAAAAGAAGTCTCCGGGTTAATAAGGTCAAACACCCGGACTTCATATCCTTCCCTCTCCAGCAGTCCCCCGGTTTTCCGAAGAAGCTCTCCCTTAGGATCGGTGACCACCATGGAACAGTTGCACTGCATGATGTTGACAACTGCGTATGCCCGGCTTTTTCCCGCACCGGAACCGCCCACCACCAAAACATTTAAGTTTCGTTTGTGCTTATAGCAGTCCAAGCCCATGCGGAAGTTCTGGGTTAAAATCAGATTCTGGGTGTACCGCTTATCCCGGTAACGCTTGCAGATGGAAGCGGCATCGCCCCACTTGGCAGAGCCATGCTCCACCCCTCTTCGATAATTTCTCTTTTGGGAGTAATAAATACCGATGCCTAACGCATAGGCGATTGTGAATGTGAACACACACCGCAGCGTGTACGGTGTATAAGAAATAGAAAAAGGCTGATCCAGTTTTTCGGTCAGCACTTGTAAGATCTGTAACAGATTGCTATCTGGTTTTATGGCACAGGCAGTGATAGCTCCCGCCCACCAGACAACGGGCAGAAACAGCACCCACACCCAAAGGTCCGCACGTTTCCATGCTACCTCTGCACTCTTCGCTCCTTCTTCGCTTTTTCACGCTTTGGCACTTCGTTTGCTGGTCCGTCTATCCTATGAAAAGAATCCTCTCCGGGGATCAGGGCAAGGCTTCTCCCGTTCTCCCAGTGCATGTGTATCTGTCCGGCATCGTCAATAAACTCCACCGTTCCCTGTAATCCCGGCGACATCCCCGGCTCATCCATAAAGTCCAGGCAGAGCCTTGTTCCTTTGGGATACCGCATTCGTAATTGTTCCACTTGTTTTTGATCATATATCCTCATAGACATCCCTCCCTTCTGCTACCAGAAGAAGTGCCTGCTGGCGTTTGGTTTCATGACCTTTAAGATCACGCTGTCAATGCCATCACTGTACCTGCCCATGGCCAGATACTTGTCCCGCAGCCGGTTGAGGGCATTGCGAAGTTCCCTCTGTTCCTCTGTGGTGATGGGAAGCCTTTTCTCGGAAAGCTCATAGGCTCGGACTTTCTGCAGCATGGCTTCTGTTTCCGGGTGAATCATTCCCCTCTGGCTCTGTGCTGTCAGTTCATCTTTGAGTGCCACCGTAAACATATTTTTCATGATGTTATCCGTTTTCAAATAGTAATCTGCCATCCTTGTTCCCTCCTGTCTTTGTTACACCCAACATACCACAAGACCTTCTCAATAGCTATCCCTACTGCCAAACTTTTTCAGAACTTATCGTTCCGGCTGTTTCTCTTTTTTCTCCTTCTTCGCTGGCTGCTTAGACGGTTCCTCAAAGGAAAAGGCATCCTTGGAAAAGGTCTGCTCCTGTTCCCCGAAATTCCGTTCCATATGGTTGCGGATAGTATATGCCGCCTGCCGGACATCATTTAAAAATCCCCGCAGTTCCTGTGGATCTTTCTGTCCGTTTTCCTGCATCTCTGCCACTTTTCCAAACTGGAAGCCGGACACTTCTGCCCCATACCGCTTGCCGATCACATAAGCGGCGCAGTATGCCTGGGCATTCACCTTCTTCCTTGCATAGTTCCCATCGTGCTGATCCAGGGCGGCACAGGCCAGTTCCCGGTTCACTGCATGGAATGTTGTATGCTCATCCATCCCGTTTCGCACATAGACGGTGCGCTGTTTCGGGATATACTGTGCCTGAATGCCCTCCGGCAGATTGTCTGCGATCTGCATCCGCACTGGCTGATCCTTTAAGACTGCCTGGATCAGTTCTTCCATGGAACGCTGTGGACGTTCCTCCAGCGGTTTTCCAGACATCTGGCTGATGTCAAACCCTTTGCCGATGGCATAGCCTGTCCGCATCTCCCCGTCTTTTTCATATTCCGTACTGACCATATAGGTGTAGCCATGCACCCCGGATTTGGGAGAACGGTGTTCTTTTTTCCAGTAATCATAGGATTTTACCATTGTTGCCTGTGGATTCTGTCCGTAGATAAGCAGAAGGTTCGGGGTTTTCTGGGTATTACATTGTGCCATAAAATCTAAAAATCCCTTTAAAGAGTCCCCGTTTTGGAACACCGCCTGTGCCTGGGCATCTACCTCTGCCCACACCTCTTCCCTCTGCTGTTTTTTCATGGCTGCGTATTCTTCTTTTGATAACTGCTGTTGTGGAGTTTTTTCTTCCCCTGCTCCACCAGGGATCATATTCGTTAAATCCATAGCCTTACCTGCCTTTCACTTTTTTCTTCTTTCGCTGCTGGTTTCTCGGTTTTCGCCGACTCTTCTGTGTCTGCCTGCGCTGTTTCTGCTCGGCTTCGATCTTCTTTAATTCCTGCCGGACAGAAGGTTTCTCCCCTTTCCAGCTAGTTTCCTGCCCGGAAAAAGAACCGCTGCTGTGCGAGGAAGGTCCGGACAGATTCCCTGCCTTCTCCGCCTGGGTAAAATTTTCTCCTGAAGGAGAGCCTTCCCCTACCTCAAACAGACGCTCTTCTTCATTCAGCTCAAACTCAATGGTGCCTTCCGGCAATACCACCGTTTCGGTTTTCACCGGATGCTCTTCTTTTGCTTCAGTTTTCTCGGTAAATTCTGCATCGATCACACGCCCTGTTTCCCGTACTGGTGCCTGTTCCACAACCGCTTCTCCGGCTTCGGATTTTACAAAGTCCAGATTCATCTTGTCCAGCACCCTGTTCACCTTCGCTGCATCATCGGAAAACACCATGATCTCAGAAAACTGTGGGTTCTTCTTATCCCGGATGACTACATACAAAAGCCCCCTGGATCTGGCTTCCCCTGCAAACTCCCGCAGCCTGTCATGGGGAATGGTGAAAAATTTCATGGCCCGCTGTTCCTTTAACATCCGAAGCAGGCTGGTCTTCCCCCTGGTCTTTTTCTGGTCCTTCAGCACCGCTACGATCAGCACCGCCAGATTCTTTGCAATGCTCCCGCTGATCCGCAGGGTGTGTTCCATCCCTTCCATGGAATACCGGACGATCTGATCTGCCGCATCACCGCCATAGTTCATACGCACTCACCTCCTTACCGCTTCCGTTCTTCTTCCCTTCGTTGTTTCCCGGACGTTTCCTGTGCCAGTTCCTGTTCCTTTGCCCTCCTGAATCGTTCTTCCATCTCTTTCGACTGGACTTCGATCTGCTGGCTGAAACGGATCTTTTTCCGAAGTTCTTTTAATTCCCTGTTGATCTCCTGAATGCGCATACCACCTGCTTCTTTTCGGTATAGCGTCCTTCGTTCCTTTATCAAGGAAAGAACCTGTTCCTCCAAAGGTTTCCGGTATGCAGCCAGCTCTTCCCTGGTATTGATCCCTTCTTTTTGCAAAAATTCCATCTGCCGGATGCGAAGATCCAACCTCCGGATGTCTGAACGTACTGCATAGGGAATCCGCTTCGGTTTTTTGGGAAATATGCCCATCTGGTATAGATACGCATAGTAAAGTTTCTGCAATCCTGTAAGGTTCCTCTTTGGGAACTGCATCTGTGGTTTTCCATAGATCTGTTGGATTTTCGGACGTAAGATCTTCTCCCGGATTTCCGTCTCCCCATATCCTTTTCCCAAGGAACGCAGACGGACATATCTCTCCATATCCGGTGTCTTTAATGCCGGATACTTCCGGTTCAGCTTCCAGGTATAACCCCGCTTCTCCATTTCTTTTACAAACTGACTCCAGGAAAAGCTCACACCAATAGCTTCCCGGATATCCATGCGGATGGCAGTCCTCCAGGTAGGTTTCCCTTCCGCTTCTGCTTTCCACTGGGCATAATGCATGGCTTTCCCCTGATTCGTCTGGATCACGGAAAGACCGTATTTCCTGCATAAGTCATCTGAAATCCGGCGCACTTCGGTAAAATAACTTTTGGCATTGCTGTGGTATTTCTTCCCATCCGCCATGCGCACCGAATTCCATACCAGATGGTTGTGATAATGACTGGTATTCAAATGGGTCGTGATCACCACCTCATACTGCCCTTTCAATAACTGCTCTGCCAGTTCCTGTCCGATCAGATGTGCCAGTTCGGGGGATACCTCCCCTTCTGCAAAACTCTGTACCAGATGGTATCCCTGCACCCCGTCTTTCTTATGGAACCGTTCTTTGGTCTTTACCATGTCTGCATAGGCAGTTTCACAGGTACACCCCATGGCATCCTCAAAAATGGTTTTCTCTGTTTTTTCCCGGTTTAGGGCATAATCAATGGCTTCTTCTAAAGAGCCGGCGCTCTTGGTGGTCTTCGTCCGGTCCTTCACATAATCAATGGAACGGTCCAGGCGGTGGACGGGGAGGACGCTGGTATATGCCATCTACCATTCCTCTTTCACCAGACGCCAGGTCTCTTTGGAGATCCGCAGCATTTCCTGTACGCTGGCTTCCCCTGCCATTCCAGTACCATTGGCGACATGGGCCAGCTGGTTGGCATTGTTACAAAGCCCCGCAATCTTCCGAAGAAGTTCTGCATGATGCTCACAGGGCTTTGTCTGGAGCTGTGCGCCTAAGATCAGGGAACGTAAAAATTCCTCCCTGCTTAGTCCACTCTTTGCCACCTGTCCGTCCAGATGCCGAAGTTCCTTTGCATTCAACCGTACCGGAACCACATGGTTTCGTTTTCTCATCCGACCACCTACCTTTCCTTCTTTTCTGCTGTTTCTAAGGGATACACCTGAATCCCCCGGCGTTCCATCTGACGGAGGAATTCCCCGGTCTCCCAGACCTGCCCATTCACATCTACCTGCTTCCCATCCACAAAGCGGCAGATACCAATCTCTTTCGTTCCGTCCTCTGCCATCATGCAAAGGCTTTCTCCATCCAAAAGGGAGAACCTTTCTCTCCCTTCCCGATCCCGGAAATGGATTGTTTTTGGTTCTCCCTCCTTTTGTCTGCGCATCCGTTCCATCTGCTGATCTTCCTGCTTTCCGGCAACTACACAGCACATCATCCCAATGCCAAAGGCTGTGCCTGCCACTGCTCCCAGAGCCATTCCTGCAAAAAACATTTCTCTTCTCTCCTTTCTCGACTGCCGGGGGATTGGGGTTCTCCCCAAAGTGCGTTTGGATATCCAAACGCTATGCTTGCAAAACCAGTTCCACCGATTTCCATCAAATCCCCCATGCAAAATCGATTATGATTCCTTTTCTTTGATCTTGATCAATCCATCCAAGGTGGTGCAGATGATATGCAGTCGGTCTGCTGTACTGATATCGGTATTCATGGTTCCGGTAACCTCTTTGCCACAGACCACTACCATCCGGCACCGTTTTAAGATCAAATGGGACATCCGGTTATATGCCTGTTGATCTTCCGCTTCCCCTTCATCCAAAAATGGCAGAAACCCAAACCTCGGACAAATGGGTACATACCCCAGTTCATAAATCTTCCGGCAGTATCTCTGCACCTTCACCCTGCTTTCCTCTGCCGGACAGCACACATACGCCATCGCCTGTTCCATCGCCTCACCTCCTATCGCATCGGTTCCTTTTTCTTTGTGCTTTCTGTTTTCACTTCAAAACTCACATCCATCGTGCTTTCATCAAATTCATCATCAAAGCCACCGTCGGCATACAGAATCTCTACCCGTTCTACCGCTTCTTCCCTGGAATGTGCAGGGATGGATTTTCGGATGGTACAACTTTTTCGGATTTCGATTTCAAATACCTTTTCTGATTCCCGTTCCACTGCTTCATACTGAACAGACTGAATATCATATTCACTGGTCCCTGGGCCATACATCCGACATCCTCTTTCCGCTTCTTCTTTGCTGGACGCCTTCACCGCAACGGTCTTTTCACGCACTTCCCGAATGGTCACATCATAGACTTTGTCCATAAGCCCCCTTTCCTGCATCCGGGTGGATGCACCTTTCTTCTTCTGAAATAAATTTGGACATCCATATGGATGCCCTTGCTATTTCTCGCTTTCTTCTTTTTCTTTTGCTTCCAGTGCAAACTTCACCCGGTCACTGCCCAGCTTATAATAAGCATCCGTCACCTCGATTCCCACTGCCTCATATCCTTCCTCTACGGCTGCAAGGATAGTGGTCCCTGCTCCGGCAAAGGGGTCTAAGATTCTTCCACCTGGCTCACAGATCTGGATCACATCTTTCATAAGCTGCAAAGGCTTCTCTGTCACATGGATACGGTTCTGGGGATTTCCATAGCGGAACACACCGGGAAGACAAGACACCGGACGACTGATCGGCATTGGTCCGTTACTGCCCCACACAATATACTCAGCCTGCTGGCGGAAACGCCCTTTTTGCGGACGGGAGTTCCCTTTATCCCACACCGCTGTACCCCTCCAGATCCAGCCTGCCCACTGAAGGGCATCGGTAATGGACGGGTATTGTCTCCAGTCAATAAACAGACAGATCGGCGCACCGATCTTGCAGGCTTTCCGCACATCGTAAAGCCACTCTGCCATCCAGTGTGTCCAGGAACGCTGATCTTTGTTATCCCCATCAAAATCTGGCAAGGCATTTTCAGCCTTCATACTGCTGTATTTCTGATTGGTGGTACGGTTTCTTTCATTCTGCTTCGTTCCCCCGGACGCATAGGGCGGATCGGTGATCACTGCATCAAAAATTCCCGGCTGAAATGCCTTCACCAGTTTCAGCGTATCTCCATGCAGGATCGTCCACTTCTCCCCTCCGGTATATTCCTCCGGGTATGTTCCTTCTTTCAACAAATTCCCTAATTGCAGGGTATTTTCCATAGGCATCATCCTTTCTTATCAGCGCTGTGGCTGTTTCTTCTGTTTTACTTTTTTCTTACTTTCATTTACTTTACGAACGGAATCACCTCCTCTAAAAACCAACAGTTCTTGTGTCTGGTTCTCCACACTCCGGTTTGGCAGAACGTTCCCACTTACCAATACTTTCCCACATACATTTCCATAAACCTGGCTATCGGCAAGGATCAAAGGTGCATATCCCGTTTTCCATGATGCAACAACCTGTGCATTTCCTTGAATTCTAGCCCTGTCCCAAATCTCACCACTCTGGATACGGCAAGCTCCCTCTGCGACACTTGTTTGATACATTACTGCGTTTCCCGTAACTAATGCATTTCCCTTGGCAAGAGACTCCTGAAACAACACTGCACTTCTTTCCACAACCGCATGTTCACAACAGATTGCCTGGTCATAGATCCAGCAGGTTCCTTCCTGAGAAAGATTTTGCTCATGTTCCACAAATCCTCCCCAAGCTCCTTTGTGAACCTCTTCATTGATATCTGCCAACGCCCGGATTCTATGGAGCCATGGAAATTGCGGATGGGCCAGGGATGTGATTTCATATTTCTTCTGCATTTCGCATTGGACTTCTTTTTGAGAGAACTTTTCTTTTGTATCTACTGAAAAATCAAGAACGCCTTCCCCTTCCTCTACGGAGTGACTGCGAAGACGAGGGGTATCAAAGATTCCCATTTCGTACTGCATGCTGAGAAAATTCTGGATTGCTTCCAATTCCTGCGATGTCAGAGGTACTTTTAATGCAAGGCTGGCACAAACATACAGACCATCTTGCTCTTTTTTCACCTGGATATCGAGGTTCTCTATCTTTTCTTTTACAGAATCATCCGCACCATAGCGTTCCATCAAATTGAACGGTGCCGCCTTTTTTCTGTAATACAATTTTTCCTGTTCCAATGCCTCCTGTACCGTTGTTTCATAAAGGAGAAGGTCGGCTTTTTTCAAAGCTATCACTTCCCCTTCTTCTGTAACAAACCATCCATTCACAGGACTCCATAATTGCAGTCTTTTCTCCATGCATCCTCCTTTATCATTGGCTGTACTTCATCGGCATTCTTCCTTCCCACGTTTCTTTGGCGGCTTGGTGGCTTTCTGAAAATCTTCGCTCAGTTCCGTCTCTACATATTCACTGATGATATAAAGAGCCTGATAATAGTTCTCTGATTTTTGGACACGTGCAATCATTTCTTTTGCCTCTTGTCCCTGCCCATTTGCCTGAAGCAGTTTATTTGCCCTTGCCAGAATGGAAAACACATTTCCATCCTGTCCCACAAGCTGCATCCTCGGACGTCTCATTTCCGTTCCCTTCTGTTGATAATCGGGATCACTGATCTGAATTTCATAGTCATCGCTCTGCCAAAAATGAACATAGATTTCTCCATTTCCGACTTGGATTTCCTGCTGTTCAAACCCTTCTCCCCATCCGTCACTATACTGCCCGGTAATATATTCATACAGTTCTTTTGTTTCCGGCTGTTCTAAAAATGTAGTTAATTCCAAAGTGGTACATCCATACAAAACACCATCCTTTTGTTTCACAGAAGGGACTGCACGGATGACGTTCTCTTTGATGGCTGCACTGCCATGAAAATAATCCATTAAATTGCAGGGCTTTCCTTCCTCATTTCCAATGGCATTGTATTTTTCGATTGCTTCTTTGCTCTCTGATTCATACTGTGACAAGTCTGCCCCTTCCAATGGCAGTCCCTCATAAACATCGTACTCATATTCCCCCTCTTCCCACTGCCTTTCCAATTCTCTGGATGTGAAATTCCCTGTCAGTGGTGTCAACAATTCTATTTTTATGTTATCTTCCATTCGCTTCACCTCCCACGTTCTCTTCGCTGTTTCTGCTGTTTTTCCCACGCCTGCTTTGCCAGGTCTCCATAATCAGCTCCCTCTATTGGGGGCAGGTTGCTGAAAACAGCATATTCTTTTTCATAGTGTTCTTTTATCTGTTCACATGCCCAACGTCCGGCAAAATCATTGTCAGTACAGATTTCTATCTCCGTCACCTCTGGATGCTGCTTCAAAAAATGTTCCAATGCATCTGGAATTTTCATCTTTCTGACATTCTGCCCGGTTCCTTCCTTCGGTGCGGCAACACCGCCCAAAGACAGGCGGTATTTATCCGCATTTCCTTCCAGCGTCATATGAGCCAGGGCATCAATGCAGGCTTCATATACTACCACCCGGCAGCTTTTCCCAAGAGGCGGAACACAAAAGCTGTATCGCTTTTCACTGCCTTCCTGTTCCATTCGGAAGCTCTTTCCCTGGTTGTCATAGATTCCCCGCAGAAACGCATACCTTGCCTCTCCCCGTTCATCCATACCAACAAAAACAGCGTTATGGTAGGGGGCACTCTCATACAGGATTCCAAGCTGCACACAGTAATCCAGTACATCATCCCCAATTCCCCTTTGGTTCAAATATCTCCGTACCCGGTAAAAGCTGTCATTGGGCAGAGGCAGGGCAAAGGGCTTCTTTTTTTGCGCTGGTTCTTCTCTGGGAACATACACAGGCGTCTGCTCACACAAGGCTTTCACTGCTTCCGTATATCCCATACCATCGACCTGCATCAAAAACCGGAGGGCTGACATTCCTCCGATATCCCTGGACTTCCAATGCCATTTGCTGGTAATCTCATTGATCTTAAAACTGTCATGATCCTGAAGCTGCCATTCGTTTCTTGTCCGTGTTTTTTTCAGTCTCCCCGGCTGATATGTCTGCAAATACTCATATGCCCGTACCTGCTTGGCTGCCTGGTATTCTTCTTCTGTAACCCAAGCCATCAGATCACCGCATTACGGAGCTGTTCTGCCTTATCGGTGCGCTCCCATGGCAGTTCCTTTCTTCCAAAATGCCCAAAGGCTGCTGTCTGCCGGAAAATAGGACGGGTAAGACGAAGCGTATCTACGATCTGCTTTGGTGTCAGTCCAAACACCAAGGGGATCGCCAGTTCCAGACAGTCATCCGCACACACTTTTCCTGTGCCAAACGTATCCACCTGCACCATAACAGGCTGGGCAACACCGATGGCGTAGGCAAGGGAAACCTGGCATCTGCTGGCAAGTCCGGCAGCGACCAAGTTTTTTGCAATATACCTTGCCATATATGCCCCGGAACGATCCACTTTTGAACAATCCTTCCCGGAAAATGCCCCGCCGCCATGGGGAACGATACTGCCATAGCTGTCTACCATCAGTTTTCTTCCTGTCAGTCCCGTATCTGCATCCATGCCTCCACAGACAAAACGTCCGGATGGATTGATAAGGATCTTGGTATCGTCATCCGGCGGAAGAAGACGAAGTGCCGGAAGAAGCACCTTTTTTCGGATCTCTGCTTCCAGTTTCTTCAGATTCTTATCTTCCGCATGCTGGCAGGACACTACTACACTATCCAGTCGAACAGGCTTCCCATTTTCATACTCTACGGTCACTTGGGCTTTCCCATCTGGTAAGATCCCCTGAATATAAGAGCTTTGTCGGCAGGCAGATAATTCCCGAACAATCCGATTGGCCAACACCACGGGCATAGGCATGAGCTGTTTCGTTTCATCGCAGGCATATCCGATCATAACACCCTGATCCCCGGCTCCTTGAAACCAATCCATTTGATTGTCAAACACTCCTTCCCTTTTTTCTTTGGATTCTCTGACCGCATTGGCAATATCAGGACTCTGCTGATGGACAAAGGTATCCATGGAAACCCCTTCGCTGGAATATCCCACTTCAGACAATACTTTCCGTATTACACCAAATACATCCGGTTCATAGGCGCTGGTGATCTCTCCTGCCACAATGACAGTTCCCTTCGTGGCAAGCACTTCGCAGGCCACCTTGGCGTTTTCATCATTTTTCAAACACACATCTAAAATCGCATCTGCGATCTGGTCGCACACTTTGTCCGGGTGTCCTTCTGTCACTGCTTCCGCTGTATAAAATTTTCTCATACGAATTTCCTCTCTTTCATGCAAAAAGCAGGATACCTTCCTTTTTACGGGAACATATCCTGCCTGGTTTCTTTATTATTTTGTTTTCATTTTCTGTATTATCATGAACATGATAAAAGAAAAACTCCCCAGATAAACTGGGGAGCCTCCAGAAGCTATACCTTACGGTCCTACGGCTTCGTTTAAACATTTATAATACCCACTGTATCTTGATTACTCAAGTGTGGGACTTAATTGTATTTCTTATTCGCCTGCTTGTTCTAAAACCATACTCTCAACTGTTTTACTAACATAAAAACCATTCTGTCTCATCTCAGACAAAAGCGGACGAACTTCTTCTATGATTCCCTGGTGTTTTGCCTTTACCAAAACACCCAGCGTCCCTGTAACAGTAAGACCCAAATATTTAGCAGTCTTCTTTGCAGCATTGTCATCCAAAATCACCAAGTCTGCATTCCGTTCCTGGGCAAGAATCATTACTTCTACTTCTCCGTCATGGAGTTTCGCTTTATACATTTTCTTTTCACCATGATCCTTAATTTGTTCTACATGAACCCACGCTCCTGCTGACTTAATTTGAACACAGGCAGAATCATCCTTCGCAGTCACTTCTCTAAATACTGCTGACGGAATTATAATTTCCTCATACATCTCTTTCAGAATATTTAATTTACCAATCCCGCAAAGAACAATCAGAGGTGTCGAATTGACAATCACTTTACGCATGCCCTAATTCCTCCAAGAATTCTTCCTTGTCATCAAACTGGAAGATAGAAATTTCATTCTGTCCTAAATATTTTATAAATTCTTCTTCTGTCATTCCGGCAATCTGTGAACAATATCCAATAGATACTCCATTCTGTTTGTAAAAACCTAATGCTACATATCGCCTTGCAAACTGGTTCGCTTGCTCTCTGCTCATTTTTGTATCGAAAAGGACTTCATCTGGTACACTAAATGCTATCTGGCACATCATCATCCCTCCTGACTATTTTCATTTCAGAACACTTTTTACCTTTACAGTTTACCACATTTAGCAAAAAATAGCCACTATAAATCTTTTTCCCTCTTATGGCAATCTTGATTTTTCTGATAGTTGGACGCTACATCCAGAGAGCTGCAAAAGTTCCCATCTTTGAACACTTTTTAGGTTATCGTTCTGTCTTTTGCTTGAGATTGCGTCTCACATTCCGCACTTTTCAGGTACTTTCAAACACTCCCTAGAATATACGGTTCCAGAAAGCCACCAAAGAGCTGAAAAAGCACCTACCTTTGAACACTTCCGTCATACTACAAGATTACACAAGCTGCCACGACCTGTTGCACATCCCTTAACTTTGAACACTTTTTGTTCCGTATCGCCACTTTCCAGCTTCCACCTTGTCTCACATTCTGCACTTTTTGGGTACTTTTGAACACTTTCGGCAGAAGATTTTTCAGAGCACCCCAGGATACCTCCAGAGAGCTGAAGAAAGTACCCATCTTTGAACACTTTTCACCTTTCCGGTTCTGTTTTTACTGCCACAAGGATGTTCCGGGCTTCCTTCCACTCATAAGAACAGGTTACCAGCGTCAGAGTTGTCTCACAACCTGCACCAGTTATCCCTGTTTCAAACAGCGACAGTGCTTTCGCCTGTGCTGTATAAGCCTCCAGCTCCTGCACACTCCGAAAAGATGTCCTCTGGAAGTCGAACATGGACACATCAGCTTTCAATACCGCCGCTATCCGGTACTCTTCCATCCCTTCCGGTGTCTGAAAGAACACCCTTGGATGTGCTTTCCAGTAATCATAGGAGGCGTAGCGGTCCAGATTCCCAAACATCGCTCCGCTGTTCATGTTGTGACCGTAGATAGTCAGATTCTTTGATTCTCCCAAAATACAGTCTGCCTGGAGGAACAAACTCCCATTGATGTCGTAGTTTCCCCGGTAATCTCTTCGCAGATAATACTCCGGATCTTCCCGGCTGCTCTGCATGACCGGATAATCAATCCCAACCTCCGGGATCGTAAGCCAGCCCCGAACATCCGGATACTGGTGCTGGAGAGATCGAAGGTCAATGACAGACACCTCCGGTTCTCTTCCAGCCTGTTCATCCTTTTGTCCTTGAGAGCCCCCGCCCGGAGGGAGCTCCTCCGGGAAGCAGGTTTTTAACTCTTCCACCAGTTCCCGATTCTGCCTGGGAATCGCCACATAATCATGATAAAGCAGTGCCGCATTGAGGATACAGACAGCACACAAGACTGCCTGCAGCATCCACAGCTTATTCTTCTTTCTTCGCTTCATCTGCTTTTTTATGTTTCTTCTTATAGAGCATGGTTGCCATGAGTCCGGCTGCTGACACACCTAAAAGTGTAAACAGAAGGATTGGTTTCCAGTAGTCATCTCCCGTCTGCGGCACACCCGGAGTTTCCGGTGTCCTTGCATCCTTCATCTCCACCTTTTGGACTTCCATGGTATCTTCCAGTGTAAACTTCACATCTTCTGCGATCTCATAGCCTTCCGGCGCTGTGATCTCACGCAGAATCAGTTCTTCCCCTACCGGAAGTTTCTCTACCAGATGCGGTTTCCCATCTGTTACCCACTCTTCCAGAATCTCACCATCTTTATTTAAGATCTGCAGCTTCGCTCCTTCCAGTTCTTCTCCTGTAGTGATATCTGTCTTGGAGATTTCCACTTTGGAATAGGTATCCTTCATTTCCACCTTGGTCACACTGCCATCTTCCTTTACTTCAAACTCCATATCTTCCGCAGACACATACCCTTCTGCATAAGGCGGCAGCTCTTCATGGAGCGTATACGTTCCCTCCGGCAGTCCATAGACTACGTGCGGTTCTTTTGTGCTGATCCACTCCTCTACAATGTTGCCATCCTGGTCGATGATCTGAAGCTTCGCCCCTTCCAGTTCTTCCCCGGTTGTGGCATCGGTTTTTGTAAACTGGCTTTCTGTTGGCTGATTCTCCACTTCTTTTGTCAGCTTGATTTCTGCAAGATTCTGGTCTGTGTAAGAGGCATCGATCTCCCAGATTTCCTCATTTGGAAGATATCCCGGTTTTCTCACTTCCTCTTTCACATAATATTTCCCATGATAGAGGTCACTGTCAAAGGTAAGCTGCCCCTTCTCATCCGTTGCTTTCTTCTCCAACAGCGTATCTTTTTCCACTAAGACTTCACCTTGCTGGGATAAGATATCCTCTCTTGCATACAGTCCGAAAATCACGCCTTCCAGTTTCTCTTCTGTGACTGCATCTTTTTTCTCTACAGAGATCGAAATTTTCTGTCTTTCATTTTTATAGGCAACCCCTTCATAAACAACTGCCTGGGTATCATCCTTTGCGGTCAGGGTAAATTCCTTCTGTTCCGGGTTCAGTACGAAATGATTGCCTGCCACCGTTTCTTTCAGATAATAAGAGCCCAATGGAAGATTGTTCACCACTGCTTTTCCTTCTTTATCTGTGACCAGGGTTGCCACCAGATCATCTTTCTCATAACGGATGACTGGATTCCCCTGTTCATCTTTCGCACCGTCTGGAGCATAAATGGTGTCCTTGGCATATAGTTCAAAAGTTGCCCCTTCCACACCGGATTCTTCATAGACAAAGTCATGGAACACCCCGGTATCGGTATCCTCTCCGGTCACTGCATCTTTGATCTTTCCGGCCAGTCTTTTTGCCTTTGCAAACAGGGAATCTTCCTTCACCTCTACAGGCTGTTCCCCTGTTTTCGTCAATGTCAGACTTCCCACCTGCTCATCGTTTGGCTGCTCGATTTCCACGATAACTGCCCCGGTATCCGGATCGATCTGATGGGCAGTATCTGAGGAAACAGTGATCACAATTCCCTCTTTGGCGTTCTCTTTGTAACTACCTTTTCCGGTCACTTCTAGTGGAGAAATCACAGATTCCCCTTCGTACAAGGACATTTCATACCCCTGTCTTACAAATCCTTCCGGCGCTTTCACTTCTTCAATCCGATAGGTAGAACATTTCAGTTCTTCCGGCGTGACCAGATAGCCTTCCTCATTGGTCTTGAAAATGCTGATCTGCTCTTTCTTCGGATAAAATACCGTTTGCTCTACATATTCCTCTTTTTCCATGTCAAAGATTTTATAGGAAGCGCCTGCCTTCAAGACCGGATTTCCTGTCTGTGCATCCTTTTTCACAATCTTTAATAAAAATTCAAACGGACGGTCATCGAACACTCTCCATACCATCGGCTCTCTGCTGTCCTCATCTACCTTTACCAAAAACGGATCGATGGCTTTCAAATTCTCCGGTACGGTGCTTTCCTCTACCACATAAAGACCATACGGAAGTTCTGGGCTAAGGGCATATCCCTTTTTGTCGGTAATCAGTTCCGGGACCGGGACAGCCTTGCCATCCACATAGGTCACTGCCACCTCTTCCTTACTGAAATCATATCCCCGGAAATCTTCCGCAGTAAACTGATCCCCATTGGACGGCTGTAATTCTCCACTCTTTACTTTGGAAAGGCTGCTGACCAGATACACCTGAAAACCAGCCCCTTCCACAAGGTCTGTTTCTGTCTGGTCTCCATCTTCGCTGATCTTAATGAGCTGGAACGCCTGCTTTTTCACCTGTTCCTGTACCGTCAGATTCCTGGTTACCTCTGCCACTTCCTGACCTTCATAGGTAAGGTCCACGTCATATTCCGTGGTATCTACTGTATAACCTTCCGGCGGAGTGATCTCTTTTACATACATTTTTCCCAGGTACAGTTCAGAAAAATCTAAAGTACTATCTTCCTTGATCACGCCCTGTGCGATGAGGCTGTCTTTTTTGAACAGAACCCCCGTCTTTCCATCCGGATGGACGATATCCTCTCTGGCATACAGACCATACACGGCTCCTGCAAGGGAGCTATCTCCCTGTGGCAGAAAGTCCTGTGTCTCCTTATCAATTTTTTTGATATGGACAGCACCTTTTACCCTCTCATCCGTTGCTGAGATGTTGACCGTCTTTCCGGCTTCCACATCCACCTTATGGATCACATCACTCTGTACATACTTGTCCGGAGCCTTGATCTCCTTCACATATACGGTTTTGATGGCTGCCTCAAAATAATCGCTGACTGCTTTTCCCTCTTCCCCAGTGACTGGCATTTCCATCAAAAGATGCTCACACTTGCTGTCTGTATAAATGCCATAGACTGCACCATCCAATGGGTTCTTGGTATCTGCATCTTTTTTGAGAAGTTCAATCCTTGTCATTTCCATCCAGTCTACCGTAAAACTTACCGGATTGGCTTTCTCCGATTCAAAGACTCCAATGTCCTGATTGCTGTTTCCTGTGGATAATACCAGTGTTCTCCAGGTTTCCCCTACAGAACCATGCAGCTCCCCAGAGGAATAGGTTCCGGTATGAAGCATTGGGGCAGTCAAATAAAAGGTATCCCCGCCATAGATCTTCAGCGCACCATTCTCTGCGGAAGTTCCCTTTGTCTTGTTATAAATGGTGATGTCTTTTGGTACATGGACTGAAATGTAGTTTCGGTGATCCCCGGACAATGTGATATCC
>DVFT01000146.1 GCA_018713105.1 Candidatus Limivivens merdigallinarum
GAAGAAACCTTGCAAAAAGCGAAAGCAATCTTGGAGGCATTGTCATGAAAAAATATTTTTTGTTTGACCTGGACGGCACATTGACCGACCCGGGAGTAGGCATCACCAATTCGGTGATATACGCCTTGAAAAGTTACGGGATTACCGTGGAGGACAGGACGTCTCTCTATTCCTTTATCGGCCCGCCGCTGAAGGAATCCTTTGAACGCTTTTACGGATTTTCCCCGGAGCAGGCAGAAGAGGCAATCTTGAAGTACCGGGAATATTTCGCAAAAAAAGGGCTGCTGGAAAACAAAGCCTATGACGGGATCCTGCCCATGCTGGAAGAACTGAAAGGCAAGGGGGCAAAGCTTCTCGTAGCCACCTCCAAGACCACCTGCTTTGCCAGGGAGATCCTGGAGCACTTCGGCATGCTTTCCTGCTTTGAGTTTGTGGCAGGAAGCAATCTGGACGGGAGCCGGGTGAAAAAGGATGAAGTCATCGCTTACGCCCTTAGGGAGATGGGGATTAGCCGTCTGGAGGAAGCAGTGATGATCGGCGACCGGGAGCATGACATCATCGGGGCGAAGAAATGCGGCATAAGCTCCATCGGCGTTCTCTACGGATACGGAAGCAGGGAAGAGCTGGAAAAACACGGAGCGGACAGGATCGTGGAAAGCGTCGGGGAGCTTCGAACGCGGTTGCTTTCCGAAGCGGAAGCTTCCGGGCAAGGGGATCCCGTCCGGGAGGAAACGGATGAAGCTTGAGTTAGACGAGGGCTTCCAGTTTGGGCTGGGCGTGTTTGAGACCATTGCGGTGAGGAAAGGAAGGGCGGTCTTCCTGGAGGAACACCTTGCCAGGATGAACGCCTCCATGGAAGTGCTGGAAATTCCGGGAAGAGTCACCCCCAGGTGGGCGCTTGAAGAACTTGGAGCACTGTTTCCCGAAAAAGAGGACGGCGCGCTGAAACTTATCGCCTCCGGCAAAAATCAGGTCGCCCTCCGAAGGGAGAACCACTATACGGAAGCGGATTATGAGAAAGGCTTTGCCCTGACGCAAAGCCCTGTCCTCCGAAACGAGACGTCTCCCCTGACCCGCCATAAGACGCTGAACTACGGAGACTGCATCCTGGAGAAACGTTCCCTGAAGGGCAGCCCCTTTCAGGAAAAAATTTTTCTGAATTCCAGGGGAGAGCTGACGGAAGGGACGGTATCCAACCTGTTTTTCGTGGACAGAGGGAGGATTGTGACGCCAAAAGCAGACTGCGGTCTGCTGCCGGGGATTGTGAGGGGATATCTCCTTTCTGCTGCCGGGGCAGAGGAGAAGGTGATCCGCCCGGAGGAGGTGGAGGAATTTGAGGAGTGTTTTCTCACCAATTCCCTGATGGGGATCATGCCGGTCCGAAGCTTTGGAACCTTTCGCTTTCCGGAAAGGCGGGTGACGGAAGCGCTGAGACGGCGGTATCAGGCGGAGGTTCTATGGGAAAACAGGAAGGATCAGTGGTAAAAGGCGATTTTTCAGCATAGATTATAGAAAAACCAAGGGGATGAATCCTTGAAATCCATTCTGACATCAGCCTGCATTCTGATCACCGGCCTGACCCTCCTTCTCTGCGGCTGCTCGGCAGTCCGCCAGGAAAAGGGCGAGGCGGTGGACTTCACCTTGGTAGCACACGACGAGATCCCGGAGGAATTGCTGTCCCTGATCGAGGAGAAAAAGGCAGAACCCATGGAGCTGTGGTATCAGGACGGTACATATTTCTATATTGTACGGGGCTATGGCACCCAAAGTTATGCGGGCTACAGCATCGCGGTGGAAGAGCTGACCCTTGCTGAGGACGAATACGTCCTGAAGACACGGCTGATCGGTCCGGATACCACGGAGGAAGTGATGGAGGAGCCCTCTTTTCCTTACGTGGTGCTGAAGACCCAGTATCCCGTCTCTACGGTGCTCTTTGAATCCGTATGAGCGGGAATGAGAATAGCAGTCCCCTCTCTTGCATAGAATGTATGAGACAATGCAAGGGAGGGGTTTTTGTATGGAATTATTGAAAAAAAATATCCATATGAACTGGCAGAAGGCAAGCCAGAGCGCACGGATGAGCCTGTCGGAGGATTACAACATCCCGGAGAATCAGCCGGACGCGTTGCATTTAGTCCAGAAGAAAGGTATCGTCCGTGTTGACGAGATCAAGGTTTTGGAAGGAAGTATCCTGCTGAAAGGGAGCCTGGAGGTACATATCCTCTATATTGCACAAGGAGGGAGCGGAGGGATCCATCGGCTGAAGGCGATCTTTCCCTATGAGGAGAGGGTCAGCCTGGCCGGGGTAAAGGCGTCGGACTCTGTGGACGCAGAGGCAGAGCTTCAGGACATGAATGTGACGATCATTAACTCCAGAAAACTAGGCGTCCAGAGTCTGATCCAGTTCCAGGTATCCCTGGAAGAGCTGTACGACGTGCAGGCAGGTGTGGAGGTTCACGGTGTGGAAGAGCTGAGCACCCGTACGCAGGAGATCAATCCGCTGTCCTTAAGTGTCCGCACCAGAGACATAGTCCGCGTAAAGAAGGAGCTGACCCTGGCATCCAACAAGCCAAATGTGGGGGAAGTCCTCTGGGAAGATGTGGAACTTCGTGGTGCCGATACCCGGCTTTTGGAGGGAGAGCTGGAGATCAGGGGAGAGCTTTTCGTGTTCCTGCTGTATGCGGGAGAGGATGAGAAGGGAACCAGGGAATGGATGGAGGCATCGCTGCCGTTCCAGGAGATTCTGCCTCTTTCGGGCTGCAAGGGCAGTATGGTTCCCAATATTGAGATTGCCCTGGGAAATGTGAATCTGGAGGTGACGCCGGATTACGACGGCGAGGAGAGAATGATCCAGGTAGACGCTCCGCTTCAGATGGATATCCGGCTTTACGAGGAGGAGCAGGTAAAGCTTTTGAAGGATGTCTACACGCCCATGAAGGAGTTGATCCCCCGGATCCAGACAGAGAACTACGAGAGCCTTCTGGTCAGGAATTTCTCTAAGTGCCGGGCAGCGGAGAGGATCCACATGGAACAGAATTCGCCCAGAATGCTGCAGTTTTGTCACAGCCACGGGGAGGTACAGATCGACGAAAGCAAGGTGACGGAACAGGGAATCCTGGTGGAGGGGGCTGTTTTTGTAACGATCCTCTATGTCACCTCCGACGATGAGATCCCCTTTGCGGTGATGGAAGGAGCCGTTCCCTTTTCCCATCTGGTGGAGGTGGAGGGGATCCATGGAAACTGCCGTTATACCCTGAAGGCGAGCCTGGAGCAGCTTTCCGCCGCGATGATCGACAGTGAGGAGATCGAGGTGAAAGCCAATATCAATCTGAATGCTTTCGTGGTAGAAGTCAAGGAGGCAGGCTGCGTGACGGATATTCAGGAGCAGGAGCTGGATCTTGCAAAACTCCAGGCTATGCCGGGCATGATAGGATACCAGGTTCAGCCAGGGGATTCTTTGTGGAATATTGCCAAAGCCTATCGGACCACACCGGAAAAAATCAGAGAATGGAACCATTTAGAAAACGAGGAGGCACTTCCGGGAGAAAAATTGATGATTTTGAAGGTTCTTCCCCAAATCCATTGACTTTTGTATAAAAGATGATACAATATGTGAAGATTGTATACAAAGTGCAATAGAGGTGCAAAGGATGAGGAAGATGAAGCTCAAAGCCATGGCAAAGATCAATCTGGGTCTGGACGTGGTGAGAAAAAGGGAGGATGGCTACCATGAGGTACGCATGGTGATGCAGACGATCCGAATGTATGACCAGATCGAATTGACCGTGACTAAGAAACCCGGCATCACTGTGTGGACGAATCTAGGCTACCTCCCTGTGAACGAAGATAACCTGGTGTACAAGGCAGCGAATCTTTTGATGAAGGAATTCCACATCGAGGAAGGGCTGCATATCAAACTTAGAAAGGTGATTCCTGTGGCTGCGGGAATGGCGGGCGGAAGTTCCGACGCGGCAGCAGTCCTGGTGGGAGTGAACCAGTTGTTTCATCTGAATCTGTCTAGGGACGAGCTGATGGAACGAGGAGTGAAGATTGGAGCAGACGTCCCCTACTGTGTTATGCGCGGGACGGCTCTGGCGGAAGGCATCGGGGAAAAGCTTACCCCCCTGCCCTTTGCCCCGGATGCATATGTCTTGATCGCAAAGCCCGGGATTCATGTTTCCACGAAATTCGTCTACGGGAACCTGAAGGCGGACCAAATTCAGAACCATCCCGACATTGACGGGCAGATCGAGGCGATCCGGCAGGGGGATTTAAGGAAAATGGCAGAGCTTGCAGGCAATGTGCTGGAGGAAGTCACGATTCCCGCCTACCCGGTCATTGAGAAGATTAAGGACGTGATGAAGAAATGCGGCGCCCTCAATGCTATGATGAGCGGCAGCGGTCCTACGGTATTCGGTTTGTTTGACGACAAGGAGAAGGCGAAAGAAGCCTATCGGGAGCTGTCAGGCGGGAGTCTGGCGCAGCAGGTATACCTGACCGGATTTTTCCCGGGACAGGGAAGGATCCTGCAGCAAAAGAGCGGAAACGGGCGGAATCGTTACAGAAAATCAGGGAAATCAGATGGAGGAATTACAAATGACGGAAAATTTTGAGATACATATGGATGAGTACCTGCCTTTGCGGGACGTGGTGTTCAACACGCTGCGTCAGGCAATTCTGAAAGGTGAGCTGAAACCCGGCGAAAGGCTGATGGAGATTCAGCTGGCAAAGAAGCTGGGAGTCAGCCGGACGCCGGTGCGGGAGGCGATCCGAAAGCTGGAACTGGAGGGGCTGGTGCTGATGATCCCAAGGAAAGGAGCCGAGGTGGCAGAAATCACCCGTCAGGATCTGGAGGATGTTTTGGAGGTGCGGGCTGCTCTGGAGGAGCTGGCAGTGAAGGACGCTTGCTCCCATATCACGGACGAACAGCTGGAGGAGCTTCAGAAGGCTGCGGACGGGTTCCAGGAGAGCCTGGAGAGTGACGATCTGATTGCCAGCGTCCAGGCAGACATGAATTTCCATGAGGTGATCTACGGCGCCACCAACAACAAACGTCTGATGCAGATTCTCAACAACCTGAGGGAGCAGATGTACCGCTACCGTATGGAATACCTGAAGGACAAGAGCACCCATCAGATGCTGGTGGACGAGCATGACGCGATCCTGGGGGCGCTGAAAAAACACGACAAGTCCAAAGCGGGAGCCGCCATCCGCATCCACATCGACAACCAGAAGACCTCCATCCTGGAAAGTCTTACTGAGAAGGAATAGACGGCGCATATTTTTCTGTAAATTGGAGAAGTTACCTGATAAGGGATAGGTTTAATGCCTATCCTTTTTTTGCGCGATAAGCCCGGAGGACAGCCGCAAGGATGGGCAAGCTCGGCTTGCACAGACATGCGGATATCCGACGGGCAACGGACAGCGAGTGACATAGTCACGAGCTGAACGACGGAGGACAGAAAGGAGAATTTATGACAGAGCTTCAGACCAGTTTAAAGGAAAATCGGGAAGAGGTGGAGCGCCGGATCAAAGACTGTGACGATATCCTGCTCCGTCCCATGCGGATCGGGAGGGACAGTGACCTTGACAGCTTCCTTGTCTATATAGAAACCGCGGTGAGCAACATGATGCTGGAGGATTCCGTCATCGGCAAACTTTTGGTGAGGCTTAAGGGGATGGAATGCCAGGAAATCTATGAAGCACTGAGGGAAAACAGTCTGGGGATCTCGGATTTTGCGCCGCTTGCCACCATGGAGGAAGCCATTGCCGCTGTGCTGGCGGGAAATGCCGTCCTCTTTGTGGATCATTATGATCAGGCATTCAAGGTGGGAAGCAAGGGGTATCCCGGCGCAGGCGTCCTCAAAGCGGAATCGGAGAAGGTGCTCCGGGGCAGCAAGGAGGCGTTCAGCGAATCGGAGAAGATCAACACTGCCCTCATCCGCAAGCGGATCCGGGATACCAAGCTGAAGGTAAAGGAAACGCCGCTGGGGAAGGATACACAGACCATGACGGCGCTGGTCTACCTGGACGGTGTCGTCTATCCTCCCATTGTGGAGGAGGTGGAAAAGCGGCTGGAGCAGATTTCCAGGGATGGGATCCTGGACAGCGGCATCCTGGAACAGCTCACGGAGAAGCAATGGTATTCGCCTTTCCCCCAGTACCAGACCACCGAGCGTCCGGACAAGGCAGCATGCGCGATTCTGGAGGGACGAGTCGCTGTCGTGGTGGACAACTCCCCGGAGGCTCTGATCCTCCCCACGACCTTCAACACTCTCTTTCAGGCAAGTGACGACGACTACCGACACTTCACGGTGGTCACGTTTTTCCGCCTTATCCGGTATCTGGCGGCATTTCTGGCGGTGACGCTGCCGGGGCTTTATCTGGCAGTAACCACCTTCCACACGCAGATCCTCCCCACCAATCTGATCCTTGCCATGGCTGATGCCAGAAAGGGAGTCCCGTTTCCGGGCATGGTAGAGATCCTGATCCTGGAGCTGTCCTTTGAACTTATGAGGGAGGCAGGGCTTCGGATGCCAGGTCCCATTGGGAATACGATCGGAATTGTAGGCGGGCTGATCATCGGTCAGGCGGCAGTCAGCGCGAATCTCGTCAGCCCCATCGTGGTGGTGATCGTAGCGCTGACTGCCCTGGGAGCGTTTTCCATTCCCTACGAGGAGATGGCGGACGCCTTCCAGCTTTTGAAGTATGTGTTCATTTTTCTGGGCGGATGGTTCGGGCTTCTGGGAATCCTGCTTGGCTGGATGCTCCTGGCCATCCACCTGGCATCCTTAAAAAGCTTCGGAATCTCCTATCTGTCCCCGTTTTCTTCCTTTGAGCTGAATCAGGGGCGGGACGGCAAAGACAGCCTCATCCGTTTCCCGGAACGGATGCTTCAGAGGAGACCTATTTTTGCCAGGGAAGACAACCGGATGCGGATGGGAGGGAAAAACTAATATGTTTTCAACCAACGGGAAAATATCGGCAAGGCAGGTGAAACGGATGCTCACCATTGAGCTCTTCGGGCTCTCAGCGTTGGTGCTTCCGCTGTTTGCCTTAAACCTGGACGGAAGGGACTTTTTGTTTGCCTTCCTTCTGGGGATTCTCCTGGTCACGCTTTTGACGGCAGTGGTTCTGTACCTTGCCAGGCATATGAAGGGAAATTTTTTCGCCTATGTCAAACGGCGTCTGGGCACTGTGGGTGGCATGATCTTCGGCGCGGTTCTGTTTGCCTATTGTTTTTTGACGTTTCTGTACGTTCTCCGGCTGTTCGGAGATCTGGGAACGGACTTTGTCCTGAGGGAAGAGAGCCCCTATGTTCTGATGACCATGGCTGCGGTCGCCGCTTTTTTCCTGGCACAGGGAGAGCTGCAGATCCGGAGCCGGGTTTCGGAGGTCTTTTATCCTGTTTTGATGTATCCGATCCTGGCCTTGATCCTGTTCGCCGCTTTCCACATGGACGCCGGATACCTGGCGCCTGGAACTGCCCGGATCGACCTGGAAACCCTGTCCAAGGGAGGAGAGATGGTGATCCCCTTTGGGATGCTGGTTCTCTTCCTTCTTCTGAAGCCCTACGTCCATGATCCTGAGAAGGGAGGACGGGCGGTTTCAGAAGGCGTCACCTTCGTCCTATGGACGCTGCTGATTCTCTTTGTGGTGCTGATCGGCACCTTTGGAGGAGGCGGCGTCCGTTCCCTGCCTTACCCGGCGGTCACGCTGATGAGCAGCACGGAGATTCCCGGCGGCTTTCTCCAGAGATGGGACGTGATCTTCACCGGACTTCTGATGACCGGGCTTTTTTTGAGCGCCGGAGCCTGCCTTTCCTATATGAAGCTTCTGGCAAAGCCCTTTCTTCGCAGGGGGAAGGAGCGGAATCTGACGCTGGCGCTCTGCATCCTGGGGCTTCTGGCAGCTTTCCTTGCGGGAAATTATGAAAAGGCGCTGCAGCTTTACCAGGTTTTAGGCGGCAGAGTGCTGCTCCCTCTGGAAATTCTCTTCCTGGTGCTGCTCTGGATCATCGAGCGGACAGGCAGCAGAAGGGAACGGCAGGGCGGCGGACAGAGGGATGGAGAGGAGGAACGCCTCAAGGCAGAGAAACGGGAAAAGGTGGGCAAAATCCTGGGAATCGTGACGGTAACGGCAGTGTGCGTCCTGGTTCTAAGCGGATGCTCAGGGAGGGAACTGGAGGATCGGAAATTCTCCTCTGTCGTGGTGGTGCCCTCGGAGGATATTGAGGCAAGGATGGATCTCCTGCAGCAGCAGAGCAGCCAATTTTTGGATTATGGTCATGTAAAAGCCATTCTCCTGTATGAGGAGGTGGCAAAGGATCCCATAAAGCTTGAGGAGGTTCTCCTGTACTTCCAGGAGCATCCCGAGTTCGCCCAGAACATCCTGGTTTTTGCCGGGGGAGAAAAAGAACTGAAGGTAGCGCGGGAAAACAGCCGCGGGATCGGCGACGAGCTGGGCGACCTGTACAAAAACCAGCCCAAGGGAAAAGAAGCATTGTCAGCGGATCTGAAGGATCTTCTGAACTTCATCTTCAATGAGGAACCCGAAATCCGGATTCCAGTGGTCAGTGCGGCGGGGGAGAAGCTGATTTTGGATGGGAGTATTACGGTTTTACGGGAGAACAGTTAAAATGGGAGTCCCAGCAGAACCATTCGCGCATAAAGGGAGAAAAAGCGGTAAGAATTCCAAATAAGAAAAAGAGAAAGGGGAATGAATCATGTGGAAACAGAAGGCGAAAGAAAGCCTGGAGGAATTCCTGAATTGTCACCCTGAAGGGCTTGGCGTATTCGTGGTGGCGGCAGCTGCATTTCTGGTTCTGCTCTGTATGATGATCACCAGCTTTGGCATGGAGCAGGGAGAACGCAGCGGTGTGGAAGACCGTGTACTGCGCTTCCATGTGATCGCAAACAGCGATTCTGAGGAGGATCAGAGGGTCAAGCTTCTGGTCAAGGACAGGGTAGTGGAAGAGCTGCAGGAAGCAATGGTTGGCGTGGAAACTCTGGAGGAGAGCAAAGCAGTGGTGAGACAGGAGATGGAACACATATGTGATACCGCAGAAGCCGTCCTCCATGAGGAAGGGATCGAGGAGACCGTGACCGTCCAACTGGAGAAAACCTACTTCCCGGTGAAAAGCTACGGAGATCTGATCTTCCCGGCAGGAGAATACGAGGCGCTGAAAATCGTCCTTGGAGAAGGAGAAGGCAAAAACTGGTGGTGCGTCCTCTTTCCCGGCCTTTGCTTTGTGGACACCATACATGGTGTCGTGCCGAAGGATGTGAAAGAGGAGCTGGTGGTGAAATTTAAGCTGTTTGGATGAAAACGAGAATCGAGAGACAATCATATCAAAGAAAATGAAGCAGTATTAAGCGTCAGTGTCTTCCGTAATCATAGAAATGCCCAGCTCCAGGGTGTCCCGGTCAATAGCGCCCAAAGCATAGGTTACCAGATTCCCATCCTTGTCCAGAAAATAAGTGGTAGGAAAGGATGTGATCCCGTAGGTATTAACAGCGTCCATATCACGGTCGAAATAGACTGGAAAGGTAAACCCCTGTTCCTCGATATAAGCCTGCCCTTTTTCCTGGGTCTCCATAGAACCGCCCACATAGACGCCCACGCAGTCCACCATCACAAACTGTACCTCATTGCCAATTTCCTCATAGACTTCATGGAATTCCGGCATTTCACTGCGGCAGGGCGGACAAGTGCTTGCCCAGAAGTTTAAGACCGTCGGCTTGCCAAACAGACTGGAGAGGGTAACTTCACCTCCATCTGCATCATAAACTGTGAAATCCGGAGCCAGATAAGAAGACTCCGTCTCAGATTCTGATGCAGAGGAAGAGCTTTCAGCGGGAGCTTCTTCCGTTTCAGGGGAGTTTCCAGCTTCGGCAGTGGTTTCCGATTGAGAAGTCTTTTTTTCATCAGAGGATGCCTCCTCCGGCTGGGAAGACTGCACGGTCTCACCTTCCGGAAGCCCCTCCACCATCAGATTCTTCCCCTGAAGCTCCGGGCTCAGGAACTGATAGGCGGCTCCTGCCAGCACCAGTACGATTACGAAGATTCCAATCAAGATCCATAGATTCTTTTTTTGCTTCATACGATTCTCCTTTTCAATGGTGGATGTCCTGCCATCCGGCTGCATGGCGTTTTGTATTCATGAAACATGATCAGGACAGGGAAAGCAGAGACAGAAGCTGTCCCAGCCATCCGGTCATCATCGCGATCCCGACCACGATCAGCAGGATCCCGCATACGCGGTTGATGATGCGGTAATGGGATTTGATCCACTGGAACGTGGTTTTCAGCTGCTCCAACAACAAGGCGCTTAAGAAAAACGGGATTCCAAGCCCCAGGGAATAGAGGAGCAGGAGCAGGATCCCTTTGACCACGGAAGCCTGCTGGGAGGCAAGCATCAGGGCGGAACCCAAGAATGCTCCCACACAGGGTGTCCATCCGATGGAAAAGATCATGCCAAATACAATCGATTTCAGAAATCCCATTTCTGCGGCCGCTTCATGGCGGGCTTTGGAACCCTTAAAAAGATTGAGGTGGATGATATCCAGGTAATTCAGACCAAACAGCACAACGATCAGACCGCTTACAATATTTACGCCGGTCTGATACCTCCGGAGCAGCATGCCGATACTTCCGGCAAAGGCTCCCAATGCCACGAAAGTAATGGTAAATCCCAGGATAAATCCCAGGGAATTTTTCAGGATCGAACGCTTTCCTCCATCTTCCCGGCTTCCTGCCAGGTACGAAAGATAAATGGGAAGCATGGGCAGGAGACATGGGGAAATAAACGTGATGATTCCTTCTAAAAACGTGATCAAATACTGCATAGGGGGCAGAATCCTCCTTGTTTCTTTATTTCTACGGGCTGCAGACGCCGCCTGATCCTCGGAAATGTGTAGGTATTTTACCATATCTCCTTCTGAAAGGCAAAGGAAATCTAAATCAGCCCTCCATTATTTAAGGATAAAAAATCCCCGGAAGCTTCGCTGCATCAGTAAAGACTGCCGGGGAAAAGATTTTTAAGCCTGTTTGTTTTTGAAGGAGGCACGTTTCCTCAACGTAGGATCCAGGATCTTCTTCCGAATCCGTAAGGATTTCGGGGTAACCTCCAAAAGTTCGTCGGTGTCGATAAACTCCAGCGCCTGCTCCAGGCTCAGGATTTTCGGCGGAGTCAGCTTCAGGGCTTCGTCGGAGCCGGAAGCACGGGTGTTGGTCAGGTGCTTGCTCTTGCAGACATTCAGCTCGATGTCCTCAGGTCTGCCGCTCTGGCCGATGACCATGCCGGCGTATACCTTTTCACCGGGACCGATGAAGAGCGTACCGCGGTCCTGTGCATTGAAAAGACCGTAGGCGACCGCCTCACCGCTCTCAAAAGCGATCAGGGAACCCTGCTTGCGGTACTGGATATCTCCCTTGTAAGGAGCGTAGCCGTCGAAAATGGAATTCATGATTCCGTTTCCCTTGGTATCGGTGAGAAACTCTCCCCGGTAGCCGATCAGTCCCCTTGCGGGAATCGAAAATTGCAGACGGGTATTTCCGCCGCTTGCCACGCTCATCCCCTGGAGTTCGCCTTTTCTGAGGGCAAGCTTCTGAATTACGTTCCCAGAAAATTCTTCCGGCACATCGATGTAGACCAGCTCCATGGGCTCCAGTTTCCTTCCGCGCTCATCGGTGTGATAGAGCACCTCAGCCTTGCTGACTGCGAATTCGTAGCCCTCGCGGCGCATATTTTCAATGAGCACAGACAGATGCAGCTCACCGCGCCCGGATACCTTGAAGGCTTCGGTGGTATCCGTCTCCTCCACCCGGAGGCTGACGTCGGTATTCAGCTCCCGGAACAGACGGTCCCGGAGATGACGGGAGGTCACATATTTTCCCTCCTGACCTGCCAGCGGGCTATCGTTTACCACAAAATGCATGGCAATGGTCGGCTCTGAGATCTTCTGGAAAGGAATTGCCTCCACATGATCAGGAGAGCATAAGGTATCCCCGATGTGAAGATCTGAGATACCGGAGATCGCCACGATGGAACCGATGGTAGCCTCAGATACCTCCACCTTGTTCAGACCGTCAAACTCATAGAGCTTGCTGATCTTTACCTTCCGCTGTTTGTCCGGATCGTGATGGTTGACCAGCACGCATTCCTGGTTGACCCGGATCACACCGTTGTCCACCTTGCCGACGCCGATCCGCCCTACGTATTCGTTGTAGTCGATGGTACTGATCAGTACCTGGGTTCCGGCTGTCTCGTCTCCTTCCGGAGCGGGAATGTAGTTCAAAATCGTCTCAAAAAGCGGCACCATATCCTTGGGCTGGTCGTTTAAGTCCAGGGTCGCATAGCCGCCCTTGGCGGACGCGAACACGAAGGGGCAGTCCAACTGCGCGTCGGAGGCGTCCAGATCCATCAGAAGCTCCAGCACCTCGTCGATGACCTCATCTGGACGCGCTTCCGGCCGGTCGATCTTGTTGATGCAGACGATAACCGGCAGATCCAGATCGAGAGCCTTGCTGAGCACAAACCGGGTCTGAGGCATGGGACCCTCAAAAGCATCCACCACCAGGATCACGCCGTTTACCATTTTCAGCACGCGCTCCACCTCGCCGCCGAAGTCCGCATGGCCCGGAGTGTCGATAATGTTGATCTTTGTATTTTTATAGAAAACTGCAGTATTTTTGGAAAGAATGGTGATTCCACGTTCACGTTCAATGTCATTGGAATCCATGACCCGCTCCGCAACCTCCTGATTTTCGCGGAACACACCGCTCTGCTTCAGAAGCTCATCCACCAGGGTGGTCTTGCCGTGG
>DVFT01000147.1 GCA_018713105.1 Candidatus Limivivens merdigallinarum
GGATATAAGAGCTTCGTGCTGCAGCCTACCGTAGGCGGAACCTTTACCTATGCAAACGGCTCCTATGATTCCAATTACGGAACCATTTACAGCGGCTGGACCGCAAAGGACGGCGTGATGGAAACCTACACCGCCACCGTTCCCGCAAACACCACCGCAACCCTTTATCTCCCCATCTCCCAGGAGCAGGCTGATGCCACAACCGTTCCTGAAGGAGCAGAATTTGTAGAAATGACCGAACACAACGGCACTACCTGCGCAGTTTACACCCTGCAGTCAGGCAGCTATGAATTCACCATCGGAGCATAATCGGAGTTTAAAACTCAATCCCCTCAGTTTCCCGTCAGGAATCTGGGGGGATTTCTCTTTTTAGATATTTTTCAGATATACCCTGGATTTTTTTTCGCCTTGTTCCTTAAGAATGCCTTCGTCAGCCATCTGCTTTAAAAATCTCTTGGTAGTGGATTCGGCAAGTCCCAGCAGCTCTCTGGCTTCCTTGTTGGAAATGGAACCATGAACTTGAATATAAGAAAGCACTTCCCTCTGCCGCTGCAGATAGAGCGGCTTTTTATCGGCTTTTTTTATCGGCTTTTTATCGGCTTTTTTTATCGGCTCTTTATCTGTCTTCCGATATAGATTCACACGGAATGTCCCTCCTATCTCCAAAAATTCCGGCGTAGGAAGTCCATATTCCCTTGCTCTTTTCAAAATTCTCTGTATCCCGGTTCCCCATTCTTCGATCAACTCCATACGGCTGAATACTTCTGCCACTGCACGATTTCGGATTTTAGAACGTCCGCCCATGGCTTCTTCCATAGTCAACCCTCCATAAAGGGTTCCAGGGGAACTTACTTCCAGGCGGTCATCATACAACGCAACCTGCACACAGGAATGATCCAGAAAGCTGCGGTGGCATTGGGCATTGACAATCATTTCACGGATAGCTCCGATCGGCAGCTCGTACTGCTCCTTTCGAACTAATCCTTCTATTTCCGCACTTCGATTAATATGTCTTAATACGAATTGATAAGCACTTTCAATCTGTTCATAAAGTGGTCCGCTGTATTCTTTTCTGTCTATGAATTCGTCTCTATCCGTTCCTTTAAAGAGAGCACACTGTATTCGTGCAAATCGAAAATAGTCACTGGTCAAAAGAACAAATCTAAATATCGAAAACAGGAGGGATATCTCCCTCCTGTTCTCCTTTCATCGCACGGTCAATTTTTATTTTACCGTTGAGTCAGAACCGTCACTCAACTCAATTTACGTTGATGTTGTATCCTTTATCTTTGTTTATCCAGCACCTTCAGCACCTCTTCCACCACTGCTTTCACAATGGCGTCCTGGCTGATCTGATCCAGTTTTCCTTTGCCGACGCTGGAGAACAGGGTCATCTTCTTCAAGGTCTCCTGTTTTACCGCTTCCACGGCTGCCGGGATCAGGTCGATGATTCCCTTGCTCATGTATTCAAACTTCTTGAATTCCGCTTCCACAGCCGCCACATTGATGTCGGTAAAGATATTGATCTTGCTGATGCCTTCCTGGATCGCCCGTTTGAAATCGTTGTCGGTGAGACCAGAGCCTCCGTGAAGCACCAATGGCACATCGACGGTATTGGCAATGGTATGGATACGCTCGAAGTCCAGCTTGGGCGGAAGCTTGTAGGCGCCGTGAGCCGTTCCTACGGCAATAGCAAGGGCATCCACGCCCGTCTTTTCCACAAAGTCCTTTGCCATCTTGGGATCCGTGTAGAAATCCTCCGGATTTGCCTGATGGGAAGTTCCTTCCGCAGAGCCTTCGTTGTCTCCCACGTGCCCCAGCTCTCCCTCGATCGTGGCTCCGTAGGAGTGGGCGATATCTGCCATCTCTTTAACTTTCTTTACATTGTCTTCATAGGAATCTGTGGAGCAGTCGTACATGATGGAGGAAAAGCCCAGTTCCAAAGCCTTCAGGCAGGTTTCCTTATTGAGACCATGGTCCAGGTGGATGACCACAGGAACGCTCGCCTTCTTTGCCATGGGGATCAGATAGTAGGAAACCTCTTCCAGCGGTCCATAGGGAAGCAGGACCTCCGCGGTTCCCATGATAACCGGCGACTGTGAGCACTCTGCTGCCGCGATAATTCCTCTTGCCAGTTCCAGATTCACTGCATTGAACAAGCCAACTGCATATTTGCCTCTTTTTGCGGGAATCAACACATCATTCATATTTACTAACATCTTATTTCCTCCTCAATTTCTGCTTGACTTCTGATTTCCAAATGATTTTTGCTGCCTTACGGTCTTTTCTGCCATCCGGCATCGATCTTTTTCTGTACCTCGCTAAGCGGGATGATCCCGCCCAGGGCGTCATAGGTCTGGACGCACAGGGCTCCTGTGGCTGTTGCCAGATGAAGGGCATCCTGCCAATCCCTTCCCTCCAGGATTGCGGCAAGGAATGCTGCTATGGTCGTATCCCCGGCTCCGGTACCGGAAGCCACATGCTCCACCAGGTAGCTTTTTTCAAAAGCTTCCTTCCCTGCCCACGTATCTGCAATCTCCGCTCCGATTCCTCCGCCTATGGCTTTCAGGGTATCCTTATCCGCAGTGCGGAAATATAAGCCGGGAGTTCCGCATTTGATGAGAACCACCTTGGCGCCGTAGGACAACAGCCTGTCCGCCAGGGGCTTGACATCTTTTTCAATATCCAGGATACTGGTCACATCTCTGCCCGCCGCACGCTCTTTCCACTCATGGTAGCGATCCCGGTTCAGCATGATGCAGAGTTCCTCCACGCTTGGTACAAAGAAATCAATATAAGGCATGATAGTTCTGACGATGGCATCCCAATCCTGAGCGCCTGCTTCTGTGCTTTCCTCGAACATTGCCATATCCAGGGAAACCGCCACCCCCAATTCGTGTACTGCCTTCAGGAGACGGCACAGCTCCTTCCCGCCGTCTATGTACATGTTCCGCATCAGCGAAGGATAGCCGAAATGAAACAGGTTGGCTTGCTTCACCCGGTCAAGATCTATGTGATCCAGGACAAATTCGTCGTTGGCTCCCGAACAGTGGAACATAATCCTGTCAATTCCTGCCGGAGCCAGGATCACCGTATAGGAGGTTCCAATGTCTTCCCTTACAATCATTGTTTTCGAATCAGCCCCGTACCGTTCCAGCTCACTTAAGATCATCTGCCCGAAGGCATCCTTCCCAACCATTCCCATAAGCTCCACATCCGCGCCCAAAAGCTTCATCCCCAGCCCGGTATTGGACACGGAGCCTCCGATGCTGACCTTCGCCTGTTCCATGGCTATCAGCTGACCCGGCACAAAAATTTCCGTGATATCCTTCTCCTCTTTGCTCTTGAAGGCAGGCGTGATATCCAGGCAGATATGGCCGGCAGCGATCGCTTTCTTTTTGCTCATATGCTATCCTCCTTGGTTCCCTTGATGTTTATGTTGATTCCCGCTGGCAGTGAGCCAAGCGGACATGGCTTTCTGTTGACTTTTCAAAAAAAAGTGTCCTCCAGCATCGCGCACAATGCATGATAAACCGGAAGGTGCAGCTCCTGGATATCCGCTGTACAGGAACCAGGAACACAGATGCAGACATCCGAAAGAGTTCGGAGTTCTCCTCCATCCGGTCCGGTAAGCCCGATCACCGTCAGGTTTTTCGCCTTTGCCACTTTCACGGCATTCAGGACATTCCTGGAATTTCCTGATGTGGTGATCGCAAGCAAAGCGTCGCCTTCCCTCCCATATCCATATACCTGCTGGGCGAAGACCATATCGGGAGCCACATCGTTGAGAAATGCTGTGGACAGCGCCGCATGGCCGGTCAGCGCGATGGCCGGGAGCGCTCCCTGAAGATGATCTGCAAGTTCTCCGATCCTTTCCCGCTCACATTCCGGGATTGGCCGCTTCTTCCGAAATCCTTTCATCAGCTCTCCTACAATGTGTTCGCTGTCCGCAGCACTTCCGCCGTTTCCGCAGACCAGCAGCTTTCCGCCTCTTTGGTAGGTATTCTTCAAAGCCAGGTAGGCGTTCTCTATGCTGTCCTTACTTCCTTCCAAAATGGAATATCTCGTCAATAATCGTTCCAGTTCACCAATCATCTGCCCTTTTCCTCCTGTTTCAGTGCGTATGCCCGGAGCCCTACGGAGACAGCCGCATAATCGCCCAGCTTTTCTCCTAATCCTGCCGGAAGGACCTGAACTGCTTTCCTGGACTGTGCCAGGGCTTCCTTTTCCAGGATTTCCTGCATCCTGCCCTCCAGAAGCTTTCTCTGTCTCAGATAAATGCTTCCGATAATGATCTTCTCAGGGTTCAGGATATCCACCAGGATCGCCAGCCCCTCTCCCAGCTTCCTTGCCACGGTATCAAAAATATTCAGCGCATCCGGTTCTCCTTTTTCTGCTTCCTCCGCAATCCTCCGGGCGTTGATCTTACCAAGATCCTCCGGGCTCTTGCAGAAGGAAAGGCTCACACCCTTTTCCAGTGCTTCCCTCGCCGCCATCTGGCCCAGCTTTGCAATCCCGCCGCCGCTGCAGAATCCTTCAAAAGAGCCTTCCTTTCCATAACCTTCCGGTCCCGTCTTGGCCAGACGGATATGCCCTACCTCTCCTGCCATCCCGTTGGTCCCGCTGTACAGCTCTCCATTAAGGATCAATCCGGCACCCAGTCCGGTTCCAAAGGTAAGAAACACCATATTTCTGCATCCTTTTCCAGCTCCCAGCTGCCATTCCGCAAGGGCGCAGGCATTGGCATCATTCTGAAGCATCACAGGAATCCCGCCGAACCGTTCCTTCAGCGGTGTGAACAGATCAATTCCATCCCAATGAGGCAGGTTTGGCGGACTTAAGATCAAGCCCTTCTCTTCATCCAGCGGTCCCCCGCAGGAAATTCCGATCGCCTGAAGCGTCCAATCGGGATGGGTTTTCAGCTGCCGTTCTATTTCCTCTACAAAAAATGCAATCATTCTGTCTGGATGGGTCTCATCCGTCTCCCGCTTTTCCTTAGATAGAAAAATCACCTCTGCGGAAATAAAGGAAACGGCGCACTTGGTTCCTCCAATATCGATTCCTGCAATAACCTCCATTACATATCCTCCTCGTCTGCTGTTTCTTTTTCCTCCAATTCATCGAAAAATTCCACCCATGGGACATAAAGCGGCAGTTCCGTAAACTGCTCCTGGGTAAATTCTTTCGTGACCATTTTCCCATTAATCCGGTTGATACGGATCACCCGGTCTGCAACCGTCAGAGAATCTGACATATTCATCGCCAGGATCACAATGGCAATCCCTCTTTCCAAAAGCAGGGTTAAAAGCTCCCAGATCTGAAGCCGGTGAGGGGTGCCTGCGTGTTTGAACGGCTGCACGATAAAAACCACGTCTGGCTTTTCCAGCAGGATCCTCATGTAGACCACGTTGATTCTCTGCTCCAGGGTCAGCTCATGGATATATTGGTCAAAAATATCTTCCCCGAATATTCGGGCATATTCTTCCCTTACAGATTTCTGGGTTTTCTTTTTTCTCCAAATACAGGGAAGCTTCCCATCCAGGGCAATACACAAATTGTCCCGTACACTTAGATGTTCGAACAGCATTGTCTGAGACGGCTCCTCTTTCAGAAATGCTACCTGTCTGGACGCGTATCCCTTTACTCGTTTTCCTCTGATCACCATATCCGCATGAAGCCGTCCATCTTCCTGTTTCAAAATTTCCAAAATTTCCTTATACAACTGTGTATCCAGACTTTGAATGACCAGACATTCTCCTTTGTACACACGGAACCGGAAATGATCCAGGTATCTGCCGGACATATCGCGTACAAGCAGCACCTCTTCCCCCAAAGTACGGATGTGGTGATGAACCCGGTTGCTCACATGATTATAATAATCCAGATACAGGGCGTTGCTGACGCCTTTTTGAACCTGTTCGTCTTCAAAGATCAAGTCAATATTTCCTTCTGACATCAGCGCTGCCCGGCTGCAGATTTGCTGAATTTCCTCAAAATGAAAACTGATATAAAGAAAGGAGAACTTTTTCCCCGTGTAATAATGCATGATCTGATGGAGGCGCTTTAACTCCTCTTCACTGATCACCGTCCCAATCTCCCGGAAAATGATCAGGCGGTATCCTGCCACAATGGCGCGAAGCAGCTCTACCAGCACACGTTCATAGGAAGTGAGATGATCTACCAGTATAAAAGGATCCAGAGAGATCCCCATTTCCTCCAGAAACGGCATGAGCTGCCGCGCAAGGATGTGCTCGTTCACCAATTCTTTTCCGAAGCCTGCCCTCAGGGTAAAGATGTTCGTGACAACACTAAGACCATTTACTAATGAGGTTTCACTGCCGATAATACAGATCCGGTTTCTCCCATGCCCGGTTTCCTTCCAGGAATTCACACACCGCTCCTGATAATATACATAGCCATAATACAAAGGGGGATTGCTGATGATAACCTCCAAAAGCTCATCCAGCCCATACGTATTCAGCGGACAAAGCCCCATAACTTCCCCATCCATGATGTTCAGCATCATATTACGAAAAATAATCACATCTTCTTTTTTGTACGTCACATCTTCCAGACGGAGAATTTCCTGCCTCATTCCAGTTCCTTCTTTTTTAACTCATTCTCATTCATGACCACAGGTATGGTCAGTTCCACACTGGTTCCCACATTTTCCAGGGAATAAACATGCATCCCATATTCTTCCCCAAAAATCAGATGCACCCGGTTATTTACATTTACCAGGGCTACTCCTCCCTTTTCCGGCTGGGCATAGTTTTTGACCTCTTCCTCCTTGGATCCTAGTTTCGCATTCAGTTTATCCAGAGTCTTCCGATCCATTCCTACCCCATCGTCCATGACTTTGATCAACAGACGTGTTTTGGTTCTGGTAATCTCGATGGTGACCAGTCCTTCTTCCACCTTCAGCTCAATTCCATGGATGATACTATTCTCCAGGATCGGCTGGAGCGTCAGTTTGGGGATCAGGCAATGAAGAATATCATTCTTGTCTTCCTCATCGATCTGTACTTTCAGCCGGATCCGGTTCCCGAACCGATACTGCTGGATTTTAAAATAGATGGAACAGTTATCCAGCTCTTCCTCCACCGTGACCAGATTTTCCACCTTGCTGATGGTGTAGCGGAAAAACACAGCCAATGCCTCCGTCATATCTCCTAAATTGTCAAGCCCTGCAATGATAGCCTCGCTTCGGATCCCCTCCAGCGTATTGTAAAGAAAATGGGGGTTAATCTGGTTCTGAAGCGCCCGATACTGCGCCTGTCTCTTGGACATGTCCAAGTTTCTGGCCGAAGCCACAATCTTATTGATATGGCGGATCATACGCTCAATTTCCGGAGCAAGCGCCACATCCATCTCGTTCATATCTTTTAGGGAAATATAACCGTCGGAAAAACGCTGGATCTGGGCAATCAGCTTCCTGTAGGGCTTTCCAATCCAAAAGTATCCCACAGCAGCGATCAAAACCAAAAGCGCAAGAAAAATCCACACACCTCCTGGAATTGCCACCCCTCTGTCCATGCAAAGGAACAGGAGAAGGAGCCCCCCTGAAACTGTGCCCGCAAAAATCTTGATCCTTGTCACCAGATACCGTAAGTTTTTCTTTCCCTTTTTCATATGATCACCCATATAGCTTTCGGTATACCGCTGGTTTTACCCCTACGCTTTTTTCAAAAAGCCTGGTAAAATGCTTCAGGTCATTGTATCCTACCTTCCGGCAGACCTCCCCTACGGAAAGGCTGGTCTCCCGAAGCAGTTCCTTGGCGCCTTCAATGCGTTCATTCATCAAATACTTTGCAAATCCGATTTCGGTTTCCTTTTTAAACAGTACGCTGAAATAGGCTGCCGTCAGCCCCACATGCTCACTCACCTCTTCCAGCGTAATCTGCTCCTGATAGTGGTTATGGATGTACTGCTTTGCCAGGCGGACTGGGCGGACGGAATCCTCCTTTCTCCCGGCAATCAGCTGATCGATCTTTTCCACCATAAAATTTTCAAGATATCCGAATAACTCTTTGGTCGATATGTAATTATCACAATTCCTTTCAAACTCTTTTTGAAGCTCCGTTTTATCAGAAAAATCCATACGCAGAATAAACAGGCATCCGCATTGGCATACCAGTTCCAGAATCTCCCATCCATGAACCCGCGGAGTTTCCACTGCCTCTTTATAGATTGCCTGTACCGTATTGACAATCTCTTCTGTGTTCAGAGTCTGCAGGGCATTTTCCAGATTTCTAGTAAACTTTCCTGTCAGTTTTTTTTCAAACAGGCTTCCGCCGTCGCTGTCAATCTCCAGCATCCGTCCTACGCCTTCCACAAGCCGTTCCTCCACCGCACGTTTTGCCGCTAAAAAAGTCATCGGAAGCTCCTCCGCTTTTTTCACCAACGTTCCCATACCTGCAGTCAGCTCGGCGCCTCCCAAAAAGTCCTTACGGGCAAGGATTTGGTTAAAGCTGCTTCTTACGGCTTTGCGGATGTTCTCATTGTTCCTGATAGGAAAATTCAAGATTCCAAACAGATACTCACCTGACGAGACAAACAGGAAATCATTGCACTCCTTCGCCAGCTCCCGCTCCAGGATCTCTTTCAGTTTCTCAAAAAGAAATTCCCCTGAAGTCTGTACCTTTTCCGTTATGGCGACATCCCGTTTTACGGCGACCGCCTGATAGGCGCCTGGCTGGGCATGAAAATAATATTTTTCCGCCAGCAGTTCTTCGTTCAGAAAAAGGGAACGGCTGTCCAGCAAATCTTTGACCAACACTTTGCGAAGCTTAGTGACCTCTTCTTCCCGTTCTCTCTGAAAATCATGGATCGCCAGATGATTCTTCTGTTCCGTCTCAATCTGGCCGACCATCTTGGAAAGCGCCTCATTCAGCGCCTCCCGGTTGATAGGCTTTAACAGATAATCGTTGACCCCCTGCTTCAGTGCCTGCTGTGCATACTCGAAGTTGGCATATCCGCTGATGATCATGATCTTGATTTCCGAGGAAATCTTTTTGATTTTTTCTATTAATTCCAAGCCGTTCAAGCCTGGCATCCGTATATCTGTGATCAGAATATCAGCCTTCTCTCTGGCAACCAGTTCCGCTGCCTCCAGTCCATTGGCTGCTGTCCCCACCACTTCAATTCCAAGTCTCTCCCAGTCCCCCAGGGCAATAATCAATCTGCAGACCTTTTCTTCATCATCTGCCACTACGAGCTTAACCATAACAACCTTCTTTCCGATTTATTCCCGCGAGCAACGAGCCAAGCGGACATGCTTGCATGTCCATTTGGCGACTGCCGCGAAGGTCAAATACCCCGCAGCTCTGCTGCGCAGCAAGTTTGATGCCCCGTAGCTTGCTGCGGGGTTTTTGACTTTTCCGGTGCTTGCGGATATTCATTGCAGAGAAGCCGGTATGGCGGTTCGTCCTCCTCGATTTCGGGGAATCTGCCTGCCGGCGGATTAAAACGGTTATCGGTGTTATCGTCGTTGCACTGGCTCACCTCACCGATCAGCACGGCGCCTGTTCCCGGTTCCACCTCAAAATCATGATACATCCTCTGCATAATCGTAATACTCATACCCGGCTCCAGCTTCACCTGTGTCCCTGCCGGAACCACTTCCGTCTTTCCGTCCACATGGATCGTCACATCGCCTTCTTTGTCGATGGATTCATCGGGCAGCGAGTTGTATACGCGGATCAAAAGATTGCCGCCGCCCCGGTTGATGATATCCTCCATTTTGTACCAATGAAAATGATTCAGCGCATACTGTCCTTCTTTCAGATAAAGGAACTTCTCCGCATATGGTTTTTGATACTTATCTTTCATTTTAAGGTTTCCGTTACGAATAGTAAAGAGAGAAAATCCGATTTTATCAAAATTTCCCATACCGTAATCCGTAATGTCCCAACCAAGCATATTGTCACGGATTTCATCGTATTCGTGTCCCTTGCTCTTCCATTCCTCCGGGGTAAAATCTGCAAATTTGGGCAGGAAATAACGATATTCCTTGATCATATTTTCCAGTTCCTTCAGGGCTTTGTTGATTTCTGAACGTTTCATAGTAAATTCTCCTTTTCTTATTCATCTAAAAACAGGAACAGACCGTCGGCATTGTTTCCGACGGCCTCGTTCCTTCGATTACTTTTATTAGAAATCTGCAACGTTGTCCTTGTTCAAAACGGTAACACCTGTGTCCGTAACCTCACCGCCAAGGTCATCGCCGTTCAGCGCCTTAATGCATGCCTGTACACCAAGCTTACCCATTACGTCCGGGTTCTGTGCCATTGTGCAGTACAGATATCCGTCCTCGATCAGACCCTTCAGTGTATCAGATTTATCAAAGCCAACGCCAACGATGGAATCGCTTCCGGATGCTTTGATGGCATTTCCGGTACCAGTTGCTGCACCTTCATTTGCTCCGAAGATACCTACCACACCTTCTGTAATGTAGTTCTCAGCGATAGTCTGAGCTTTTGCAGCATCACCTTCGCAATACTGAGTTTCCAGAATTTCGTAATTGGAACCATCTAACGCCTCTCTAAAGCCTTCTTCACGTAAAATAGTGGAATTGGTAGATGTATTGATATTTACAATACCAATCGTGCCTTCCGTAATGCCTTTCTCTTCCAAAGCTGCGATCATCTGCTCGCCTGCTATCTTTCCAGCTGCCTTGTTATCTGTGGAATAAGTAGCCTCTGCCTCTACATTAGCAGGAGAGTCTACATAAACGATCTTAATTCCGGCATCCACTGCCTCCTGAAGAGCGCCTGAGATAGCATCCTCGCTGTTTGCTGCAACCATGATCGCATCATAGCCGCCTGCCACTGCATTGTTGATACACTCAATCTGCTTTGCATCGTCTTTTACATCCGGTGCCATGAAATCTACGGTAACGCTGTCTGCTTCTGCCTCAGCCTCAGCACCTTCCTTCAAAGATACCCAGTGCTGGTCTACGGAATCCATGGTGATCAGGGCGATCTTGTAATCTCCATTTGCAACGACGGTCTCTTCCTCTGCTGCCTCCGTCTCTGCCTCAGAAGCTGCTTCTGTGGTAGCTTCTGTAGCGGCTTCTGTGGTCTCCTCTTCTGCTGCAAATGCAGGTACCACGGACATCGTTCCGATCATTGCTGCACAGAGCAATACTGACAAGATTTTTTTCTTCATAATAAAAACCCTCCTTAAATGATTTTAAAAATTATTTTATAAAGCAAGCTGCTTTATATACGTTTTATTTATTTTTCCTTCTCTTGAAGCTTCCGTTTCCATTACGGATAACAACATCCAAGAGTACCGCGCCTACTACGATAACGCCAATGATAATACGCTGGAAACCGACCTGAGCATGGATCAGGTTCAATCCATTCTCCAATGTCTGCCAAACACCGGCTCCGGCAAACGTACCGAGCAGGATGCCAGCCCCTCCAAGCGGAGAGACACCGCCGATAACTCCGGCTGCGACACCATACATTTCATACATATTTCCTGCATCCATATTGCCCATTCCAGCCTGTGCACAAAGGATAAATCCTACGACTGTTGAACAAAATGCACTAACTATGTAAGCCTTTGTAGTGGTCTTTACCACATCTACTCCAGAGAGCCTTGCCGCGTCTACGTTGGATCCGATCGCATAAATATGGCGTCCTGATCGAGTCTTTGACAATACAAAGAAGAAAATAATAAATATAATCAACGCAATCCAGAATGTATTAAAGATCCCTGCTGTTTTCCCATAATAAAAAATGTTCTGGAATGCATCCCCAGCGTCTTTTCCGATGCCGGATGCGATATTATCGGTGTTTCTGTTGTTGTTGACAATATAAGCAATTCCTCTGGCAATGAACATGGTTCCCAGGGTCGCAATAAACGGCGGAAGCTTGAATTTTCCTACCAGCTGTCCGTTAATGATACCCACTACCAGTCCGCAAATAATCGTGATCAGAATGGCAACAATAGGGTTCACACCCTTGGTCATCAGCGTAGCCGAGATCATAGCACTCATACCGACCACAGAACCGATAGACAAGTCAATATTTCCTGTAATCATTACAAAGCTCTGACCGACACCGATCAGCAGATATTTGGACATGGAACGGAGCAAGTTTTGAATATTCAGCGGTGAGAAAACCTTCGGATTCAGAATACCAAACGCTACATATATGATGATCAGACCAACAAAAGCCGTCACAACGGTTCCCGCACCCTTCGTCCCCATTATTTTGGCAATGCCATTTTTTTTCTTCATGATCTTTCCTCCTTGTTCTGGCTGTCAGCTTTTATCTTATTCTCAAAAGAGGTGGCGAATTTCATAATTTCGTTCTGGGTCGCCTCGCTTGCCATCAGTTCTCCGGTGATCCTTCCATCACACATTACGATAATCCGGTCGGCAATTCCCATGACTTCCGGCATCTCCGATGATACAAACATAACTGCGATTCCCTGCTGTTTCAATTTATTCATCAACTGATAAATCTCAACTTTTGCCCCGACATCGATTCCTCGTGTAGGTTCGTCAAAGATAACAACCCTTGAATTTCTAGCCAGCCATTTTCCTACAACGACTTTCTGTTGGTTTCCTCCTGATAATGTAGCTGCATCCACTTCCAAATTAGGAGTTTTAATAGTAAGATCTGCCACTGCTTTATTGCAGAGTTCTTCTTCCCGCTTACTGTTGATGACCCCTCCCTTGCCGCAAACAATATCCAAGTTCGGCAGGGCGATATTCTGGCGGATGCTCAGCTTTGTACAAAGTCCATCTTTTTTCCGGTCTTCCGGTGCCAAGACGACTCCTGCCCTGATGGCATCCAGCGGGCTGTTGATGGTAATTTCCTTCCCATCCAAATAAATTTCTCCGGATTCCTTAGGATCGACTCCAAAAATCGCCCTGGTTGTCTCCGTCCTTCCAGCACCCATTAAGCCTGCAAAACCGACAATCTCTCCTTCATAGAGAGAAAAATTGATATCCCGTACCAAACGTCCGGCATTCAGATTTTTAACTTCAAATACTTTCTTACCCTTCTCACATTTTACCTTCGGATATTTTTCCTTGATTTCACGGCCAACCATATTAGCAATGATCTCGTCCATGGTAAAATCACTGAAGTTTCCTTCTGTAATATAATGACCGTCACGCATGATGGTTACCCGATCTGTGATATGCGACAGCTCTTCCAGCCTGTGGGAAATATATACGATTCCGCACCCTTGGCTTTTCAGCTTTCGAATAATCTGAAAAAGCTCTTCGATCTCACGGGATGTCAGAGCTGAAGTCGGCTCGTCCATGATTAAGATCTTAGCATTGATAGACAAAGCTTTCGCAATCTCGATCATCTGCTGCTTGGAGACCGGCAAGTCTCCCACTACCTGATTCGGATCAATATCTACACCTAACTCACCCAGATACTTCCGCGCTACAGCCTCCATAGACGAGTTGTTCAGGACAAACCCTTTTTTTTCTTCACGTCCAAGGAACATATTCTGTGTGACGGTAAGATCCTTGCACATATTCAATTCCTGGTGAATAATCGCAACCCCTGCCGCCCTGGCTGTATTAGGCGTAAGTGAATGATACTCCTTACCAAAGATTTTCAGGCTGCCCTGATCCAGGGAATAGACACCACTTAAGATTTTCATCAGGGTCGATTTGCCTGCTCCGTTCTCTCCCAACAGAGCCATCACTTCGCCGGAGCGGAGATTGAACTTTACATCATCAAGCGCCTTGACACCTGGAAATTCCTTCGTAATGTGTTCCATGGAAACAATTATTTCTCCCATATCTTCACCTTACCTTCCGAAATCTCTCTTCTTTATGGTCTCTATTATACCGAACTTGCATTGTGCAAAAAAGAGGGGCAAAATTTTGTTTTTAGTTGGTAAATTATTTATTTTATTCAAGTTAAATC
>DVFT01000148.1 GCA_018713105.1 Candidatus Limivivens merdigallinarum
CATCCAGATAATGTTCAAACAATTCCTTTACTTCAGTGCTCGCCCTGTTAAAATCAATTAAAATATAACTTTTATACTCAGCCCTTGCGAACTTCTCCACAATATAGCTTTTTCCAACCCGGCGGGCTCCATCAATCAGAAGCGCCGTTTTTCCTGCTCCGTCTTGCTTCCAACTCATAAGCTCTTGGTAAATTTTTCGTTTCATACAGAGTCCTCCCTTATTTTACGAAATCAAGATTTTATATATTCATATTTTAACACGAAATCAAGATTTTTATCACCTGAATAATACACAAAATCCATTTTTTATATGAAATATGCGCAATGCGTAAATAAGAGAGAGCGCAGCTACAATATCATTTTGTAACTGCACTCTCTCTTTATTATTCCAAAAAACTTTCCTTTACAAAAACTTTTTTTGCTCCCATCATACACTATGACGCAGCGGAAAGGTCAAGGGATTATTTTGGGCAACCTGCCGTCATTTTCGCCAGCAGCTTCCCCATCCTGACCGGCATCCAATAACATGCCAATACCTGGAGCTTCTGCCCAAGGCTGGGGCAGATCACAAAACGCCTGGAAAAGAGATACTTTGCGATCCCATAACCCACCTTCCTGGGATCTGCCATAAATTCCCCGGGAACCGGAAGCGGGGCGGAGGATTTTGTCCTGGTAAGGGGCGGATGGATGACGTGGAAAGTCACTCCATCTCCGGAATACTCCAGATTCAGGCACTTTGCCAAAGCCTCCAGGGCTCCTTTCGCGGAAGCATAGGGAGCGATTCCCACAAATCCCGTCACCCCTACTCCGGAACTTGTGAACAGGATCTTTCCCCTTCTTTGCGCCCTCATATGGGGAAGAACTTTCTTTGCCAGCCTCAGCGCTCCATAATAATTGACATCAAACACTTGCCGGTAAACGGAAAGATCCGTTTCTTCCTCCTTCTGAAAAGGGCACAAGCACGCATTGTGGACGGCGATATCAACCGTTCCGAACCGTTCCAGAATCTTCTCCACCGCTTCCTCCATGGCGGCTTCGCTTCGCACATCCGCCGGAAAGCAGAGGAGGCGGTCTGGAAAATCACATTCCAGTGGTCTCAGGTTTTCCATTCGAAGGTCCAGCACAGCTACGTGGTGTCCGTCTGCCAAAAGCTTTTCTGTCAGATAATATCCGATGCCTTCATTGGCGCCTGTAATCACGATGTTTACCATTTTGCTTCCCCCATTTCCCGGAAAAATTTCTTCACATAGCCGTAAGCTGCCTCTCGGAAAGCATTTTTCCGTTCCTCTGATAAGGAGCCGCTAAACAGCCACCTCTGCGCATAGACAAAGATCGGTCCGTAAAATTTGACCGCCAGGTAGGCACTATCCGATTTTTCCAGGATTCCCGCCTCCATCAGCAGACGAAACACCTTTTCCTGAAATCCCAGAGGTCTTTCAAACATCCAGTAGTCGTAAAGCCCCTGCATATTTTTATCATGAAACTGCTCGATGGAAAGCAGCCTCATGACCTGATTGCAGAATCCATCCATCAGATACTGTTCAAAAAACCCTTCGTACATGCCATTCTGCTTTTCTGTGCCCGGCAATGTTTCCTTTCTTTCCTGTTCCTCCAGAATCGCCTGCTCCAGCCGGCTCATCATCCCTTCCGCTGTCTGTTCAAAGCGAGCCAGCAATTCTTCCAGGATCGCCTGCTTATTTTTAAAATGATAATAAACCGTGCTCTCCTTGATCTGCACCTGTCGGCAGATATCCCGGATGGACACCGCAGAATATCCATACCGTGAAAAAAGCTCCAGGGAGACTTTGAGGATTTTCTGTTTAGTAGCATTCATCTTTCCCCCTCCAATCTAACAGTCGTTAGATTTATTTGATCTAACAACTGTTAGATTGTCAATTCCTCACCGTCAAATCCTTCAGCCACAGATATCTCCGATACCTTCGGTACACTGCCGGAAGCTTCACGATCTCATCCAGATTGATTACAAAATACACCAAAAGTACCGGGCATTTCCACACGAACGCCATCAGAAATCCCACCGGAACCGTAAAGCACCAGAGCGTCACCGCATCGCACAGAAATCCAAACCTGGAATCTCCTCCTGCGCAGAAAATACCGGCAATGGTCGTACCGTTGACGTATTTTCCAACCATATAGTAGCTGCACATGACCAGCATCCATTTCAGGTATTCTGCCGCCTCCGGGGTAAGATCCGTGACAGCCAGAACCAAGGGGCTGACCAAAAGAAGGACGATCCCGGATGCAATTCCGCTGATCACTGAGATCCGGCACAGCTTTCCCCCGTACCGCCGTGCCTGTACCAGCCTTCCGGCTCCCAGCTCGTTGCCCACGAGGATAGAGCCGCCGTTTCCGATGCCCAGAGCCAGGCTGGCGATCAGGTTTTTTACGATATTGGCGATGGAATTGGCTGCCACAGCGTCAGATCCTAGATGCCCCATGATCACCGAGTACATGGTAAATCCCCCTCCCCAGACCAATTCGTTTCCCAGTACCGGGAGGGTGTAGTGCCAGAAATCCTTTTTCAGAACGGCATCCGGATGCCTGAGATAGGAGAGCCGCATTTTTATCCGCCCTTTTTTCCCATGTTCGTACAAAACCCAGAGCAGCTCTGCCACCCGTGAGATCGCCGTCGCCAGAAGCAGCTCCTGCAGCCTCCATCCTGGGCGCTCCGAAGAGCCCGTAGATCAACACTGCATTCAGCACAAGATTCAGCGCAGCCGCTGCAGATCCGATTACCATGCTCCTTGTGGCAAGACCACTGTTTTTCATAATACACAGATAGATCTGGGAAACACCGCAGAGCAGATAGGTGATTCCAACGATCCTAAGATACCGGACGCCATGGCGGATCAAGACCGGATCTGTCGTAAAAATCCGCATCAAAAGCCCCGGCAGGAAGGTGGCTCCCACAAAAAAGAGCAGGGAAACGGCAAGGGAGGTCCGAAGGACAATCCCCAGAATCTTTTCCACCGAAGCATAGTCCCGTTTGCCCCAATACTGGGCAGCAAACATGCTGGTCCCGATGGTCAAGGCTGCCAGGAACAGATTGTACACAAAGGTGACCTGGCTTGCCAGTGACACGGCAGAGAGCAGATCCTGCCCGATCGCCCCTACCATCAGGGCATCCGACGCGCTGACCACTGCCAGCATCAGCTGCTGGAAGGTGATGGGAAGCACCAGCGACAGCAGTTTTTTTCGAAATTCTTTCTTCTCCATAATTCAACCTCACAATATGATACGAGTATCTGCCGGACGATTGGGTTCTCAAAGATTCTTCGTCCGGAATCATTATCATCATACTGTGAGGCTGTGAGTTTTTCTATCGGATATCTGCCGATTGCTATAACAATCCTGCATTTTTACAGCTCACGGTTCTGCTTCATCCCCAGGGAAAACTCTGCTGCTTTTCTTCAAAACCTCAACACTCTCCCTGCCTTACACGGCTTGGGAGAGGGGTGGCGGTCACCTTCCTTTTGGTAGCCAAGCAGCAGCTGCATCACTGCGTAATAATCCGTCCGGATTCCCCATGTTTTCAGTATCTCCTGCCCGTAAGGATCGGCAAATGCCGTCCAGCCCTGCCCGATATAACAGGAACCGATTCCCAGGGAAGCTGCCGCCAGCATCATATTTTCTGCCGCCACCGCACAGTCGTCCACCGCAAACAGAAAGCCCTTGGGGGCAAACAAGGTAATCACGGAGGGTGCCCCGTAGAAGGCGTTTTTGATCTCCGGGTCGTCGGCAATGCTGGGCTGTTCCCTGGAGACATAGCAGTGCTCCGTTGCCATGCGTGGATGGGAATTTGCCCGTTTGATCCTTCCAAGCCTCTCATTGACTTCCCGATCCTGGCAGACGGCAAAGAGTACCCCCTGCCGTCCTCCTGCGCTGGGCGCATAGAGCCCCGCCTTTAAGATCTGCTGCAGCTTCTCCTCCTCCACCTGCCTTGTATCAAAACGCCTGATGGAACGGCGGTTTAAGATCGTCTGGATTGTTTCGTTTGTCATGCCTTGACCTCCTTCCAACACTGGGGATCCGCCCCGTAGAAATTGCCGTCTCTCCCGCTGGCAACGGCAGGACAGCCGCGACAGAACGCCAGCAGCTCACATATCAGCAGCTTTTCAATCTCTTCCCTCTTCTGGGAGTCCAAAAGCCTGCGGATCAGAACACGGTTTTCTCTAGTACAGGTGATCAGGATATCCAAAGCCTCTCTCAAGTTTTTGGCTTCCAAACTCCGTTCCAGCATCTGACGTATGGACTGCTCGACCGTCCACTCAATCACTTCCATGATATCCTGGAAATGATAATAAAAGGTCTGCCGGGAAATCCTGCATTCATCAATAATCTCTTTTACTGTAATTTTGTCGATCCCCTTGCGCTTTACCATCTCCAGAAAGGTAGCGGCAATGGTCATCTTCATATTCGCTGGCATAAATTTTCCCTCTTTTTGAAGCTCTCTGCTTCCTGCTGTACTTCCCATATTCCCGAAGTTCCCTGCGGAGATATTTCCGCAGTTCCTTTTTGGAATGATCCTGGTACGTTTCTTTCGGAAACAGATTCTCTTTTTTTGCCTCCAGATCACTTATGATCTGCCCTGCTGCCGTTTCCATCTTCACCTTGTGTTTCTGGAAAAGATACTTGGTATAAATATTCTGGACTTTCAGCCCTCGCTGCTCCATATCTGTCTTTGCACTGTGCAGCGCCTTGAACTCCTTGCGCCCTCCTGTCACACAGATCATATGGGTTTCCTCTTTGTCCGCCACGATCTTCTGGATGACATTGGAAATGGAATCCGGGACCTTGCCGTTCTCACTCTCAAAGATAAGCCCGATCTTCTCCTTATCCGTAAAAATGATCCGCTGCTCCTCGTAATCCGATGCCTTCTTGCACTCTACATTTTCGTATTTGCCGAATTCCTCCGCCAGCATCTGGCAGCTCTGCTTGGAATCCTCATAATAAATCGTCAGCTTCTTCAACTGCATTCCACCTTCCTGAGAATGATTCTATCTTTCAAATAGTTTATTTTTAAATTATTTATTGATAACATATACCAGATGACCTCCGTTTGTCAATGTCTTTCACGATTTCTTTATGCTTTTTATAAGAATATTATACTTTCCCTTCTCGTTAAACTCCATAAGCCCAGGCTCCGCTCATCTGCCCGACCAGCCTGTCCATTTCCCAGGTCTTCTCACTGTTCTTTCTGCTGTTTGGATCCGCCACCTGGACTTTCCCGTCGTCGCCGATCCCTTTCAATACGATGAAATGCCCGCTGGAAGTAAAGTCCCCCGGTCCCATCGAGGCGATGACCGGCATTCCAAGCTCCAGGTAGTTTCTGATCTCCTCTGCATCGACGGTCAGCGAATAGGGAGTGATCCCAAGCTTCCTGGCTCCATCCTCCATCAAGCTCCAAGCGGTACCAACGCCGTCCACATAGTATCCGCTCTCTTCCGCCATGCACGCCACCTGATAAGGATTCCAGTCTGTATTTCCCGTCAGCCCGCAGTAAACCATGGACAGACAGGTGGGACCGCAGCCGGTGACCGCCAGAAAGCTGCTCCCATAGATTTTGTATCCCCAACGCTCATCCCACTGCAAAAACAAAGGGATTTCTCCCAGAGTGACATCCCCGGTAATATCGATGCTTCCGCCCCCATCTGTATGCTGGGGATAATCCAATACAAACTGCTTCGTCTCCGGGTTTCTTTCCATCAATTCCACCAAGTCCTCCGGATACCCCTGGGCGATCAGCATTGCCGGCGTCACCCTGCCGTTTCTCGTCGCCGCAAAAATCACCGCCGCAATCACCAGAAGGATTCCTGTGACCGATACCGCGATCCTTCGCCTAAGCTGCCTTCTCCGGTTGATTCCACTCTGATGAATCCTCCTCTGGTGGGTTCTCCTTCGGTTCATTCTCCTTCTTCTGACTCTGGGTCTTGATTCCGCTGCCAGTGTTCTCATCGCTTCCTCCTCCTAACGGTGCAACATTTTGTTCGGTTTGCACCTGTCTTGCCTGTATTGTAGCAAACAGAAGGAGGTGGAATTTCTGGTTTCTATTGTTAAATACTGAGGAATTCACTTGGATATTCTTAAATTTTTCTTAAGGCACGATTGTAAACGCTCTCTGTAATCTGGAAACCCGCTCCGATTGCACGGCTTCTCTTTCGATTGAAATCTAGTGCGCTATCATTTATAATAAAAAACAACCCAAGCCCATAGAAAGGAAGGATTCCTATGCCATTTCCCAACCAGCGAACCTATACCATCGAAGACATTTACAACCTGCCTGATGGTCAGAGAGCGGAGCTGATCGATGGAACCATGTATGATATTGCTCCACCGACTTTTCAGCATCAGAAATTGGTGATGGAAATCTCCGCTACGATCCGAAACTATATAAAATCGTCTGCCGGCTCCTGTGAAGTCCTCCCCGCCCCATTTGCCGTCTTTTTAACCGGGGATGACAAAACCTATGTGGAGCCGGATATCAGCGTGATCTGCGACAGGAATAAAATTTCAGACAGGGGCTGTGAAGGGGCGCCCGACCTGGTGATCGAAGTTGTCTCCCCGTCAAGCCGCAAAATGGACTATGTGAGAAAAAATACCGTCTATGCCGAAGCGAATGTCCGGGAATATTGGATTGTAGATCCCCAGAAAGAGCGGACAACGGTCTATCGATATGAGGATGATGTGGCGCCTACGATCTTTTCTTTTGATCAGGCAATCACAGTAGGAATTTATAAAGACTTGTCCATCACGATTTCAGAACTTCTGCATCTGTGACCGCAGCCTGATGCCTCGAATCATAGAGATCCTGCGTCATTTGACTGGATCGTTATGATTCGAGGTATAAGTGCCAACCGGCAGCCACACCAGGAACCGGATCCGCTCATCGGCGCTCTCCACCGCAATCCTGCCTCCGTGCAGCTCCACGATCTCCTTAGAGATGGCAAGCCCAAGACCGGATCCGCCGGTGGCGGAATCCCTGGAGGCATCCACCCGGAAAAACGGCTCGAAGATCCGTTTCTGTTTTTCCGGCGGAATGGTTTTGCCGTGATTTTCCAGGCAGACTGCGATCTGCTTCCCATCCCGCTTCATGGAAAGGGACAATTCTGTGTGGTCGTAACTGTAGTTCACTGCATTGCGGATCAGGTTGTCAAAGACCCTCTCCAGCTTGTCTGCGTCACAGAGCATCTCCACGCCGGGCATGATGGACAGCTTCCAGGACAGCCCTTTTTCCGCCAGGATGGGTTGAAATTCATAGGTGATCTGTTCCAGCATCCGGCTTAAGTTTCGATTCTCAAGCTCAAGCTTGATCTCCGTGAGGCGAAGCCTTGTAATGTCAAAAAATTCATTGATCAGCTCTTCCAGCCGCTCCGCCTTGTCCAGCACGACTTGCGTATACTGTGCTTTCAGCTCTCCGGGAATCTCAGGATTGTCCCGAAGGAGGGTCAGGTATCCGATCACGCTGGTGAGCGGCGTTTTCAGGTCGTGTGCCAGATACATAATGAGATCGTTTTTCCGCTGCTCTTCCTCCTGGCTTTTGAACGTTTCCCTGAGCGCCTTCTCCCTCACCAGGTTCAGCTCGTCCTGGACATTCTTCAGTCTCCTGGAAAGGACGACTGGTTCTTCCGTGCGCTCGGCAAGCTGCCTGGACGCCCCGATCATTTCATCCAGATCACGCACCGGTCTTGTAAGAAAACATAACGTGACCACCTGCCAGACAACTAAAACCACTCCGCAGAACAAGAGCTCTTCCTCTATCCCGATATATGAAATCTCATTGAGCATAATCAGAACCAGATAAGACAGAACCAGAAAGATCGCCAAAACCAGCAGATATTTCAGGATAATCCGGCGGCTGATCCTTCCGCGCCAGGGCGTCTTCCTGTATCGTTTTTTCTTCTCATTCAATGGTGTAACCCACCCCCCAGACTGTTTTGATGAATTTCGGCTTTCTTGCCGGTTCTTTCATTTTTTCCCGGATATTCCCGATATGTGCCATGACCGTATTGTTGCTGTCCAGATATTTTTCCTTCCAGACCGCCTCGAAAAGTTCCTCCGACGAAACCACCTTTCCCCGGTTCCGGCAAAGATACCAGAGGATTTCAAACTCCAGGGGCGTCAGATTCAGCGCCTCGCCGTTCAGTGTCACGGTATGGCTGGTCCTTGCGATGTACAGTCCACGGATATCGATCTCCTGTTCCTCTTCCCTTGGCATTCCGTTTGTATTATAGCGGATGTAGCGCCGAAGCTGTGTCCTTACCCTGGCTGTCAGCTCCAGTGGGTTGAAGGGCTTTGTCATATAATCATCCGCCCCCAGCGTGAGACCGGTGATTTTGTCCATATCCTGAACCTTCGCCGTCAGCATGATAATGGGAAACAAATACTTCTCCCGAATCCTCCGGCAAAGCTCAAAGCCGTCCATGTCCGGCAGCATGACGTCCAGCACCGCAAGGCTTGGATGTTCCCGCTCCACACAGTCTAACGCATCTTTGGCGTTTCCAAATTTATATACTTCGTATCCCTCGTTTTTCAGATAGACCTCTATCAGGTCCGCGATGGCACGCTCGTCATCTACGACCAATATTTTTTCACTCATGTGTTCCTTGACTCCTCTCTGAACTCTATCCCGTATAGACGCAACAAGCCTTTATCCAAACGCTCTGTCAGGTTCATTGTATCCCGTTATGCTATGCCTGTAAAGTAAATGAATGCTTTTGGTTTAGATATTGTCTATTCCTGATTTTCGGCATTATACTGAGAATAGGAAGGGACTGTTTTGATTGACATTGTAAACCAAAATACATATAATATAATTGAAAGGCGG
>DVFT01000149.1 GCA_018713105.1 Candidatus Limivivens merdigallinarum
AAAGTTAAATATGAACTTTAGAATTCCTTTTAATAAGAAAACCCTTTGGTTCCTTCCTTAGCTCCCCCATAAACAAGCAATCAGCTGAACAATATACTAAAAGCGCCGCGGATTTAACCTACGACGCTCTCCTTTTTAAAAGTTGGAAGCAGCATATTAATTACTTTATAACGTAATCGAATACTCCTTCACATACCTCAACTTCATCCCCCCATAACTCCTCCCATAAAACACCCCCTTATGATAAACACTATACTCTCTCTCCGGATCATACACTCTCCCATCAATCTCCACCCAGGCGTGGACATTCATCTCCCCGTTCTCATTTTCCGCTTTTCCCACCACGACCTTGGGCTTATACCCAAGTTCCTTTGCCATAAACGCAAATCCGCAGGAATACGAGAAACAATTCCCGCTGCGGCGGCTGAAGAAGTCCTTGGCATATCTGGCATCCCAGCCGTTATATCTTGTGGCTGCGGAAGGGAAGGCAAGCGTTGTTCCCGTATAGCGGCAGTTTTTCAGATAATTGTAGCAGGCACGGAGATTCGTTGTCGTACTCTTCTTTTGCTTCAGCGCCTGATCGACCCATTTTTTTGCCATCTTTTCCGCCTGTTCCCGCATTCCGGTCTTGTACAGACCCTGTTTATTAATGGAGCGCAGACCAATCCTTTTGTTTTTTACCATCCTTCCATTACTGCCGAAGTACCGCTTATAGCTGCCAAACTGCACCCATTTGTTTTTCTGCATAACGCCCGTTTTTGAAAAATAGTACGTATAGCCTCCAATCTTTTTCAGTCCCTTTGCCGGCTTGCCGTTCACATAGTAGTATCTGCCTTTTCCTATGCTGCGCCATCCGTTTTCCGACGCTGCTGCATGGACATCGCTCACACCAGGATCCACGCACCAAGACTCAATCTGTGAAAAAAATAGAACCAGGCAGCAGATGATAAAAATACTCTTTTTACACACGATTCTTTTTTGCATCGGCTTCTCCTTCATAAATGCAAATTATTTCTTTGCTATCCAGTGCCAATTTGTTCCATTTTATTCCATATCAACTAAAATATAACATTTTTTATCCCCCCCTTCTAGGAAGTTGTCAGGAATTACCTTTTAAACGACCAAAATAACCACTTGTTTTAGGAATGATATTAAGAAAATCTACTGAAACTAATGCAGAAATTGCGTTGAATTGCTAAAAGATGTAAAAATACAAACGCCATAAAACAAAGAATTGCTAACAATTACTATACATTTATTATACCAATATTCTAAATTCTGTCAAGAAGATCTGCCGCTTTCGCCTACCCCCTCCCCGGTAATAAGAAAGGAAGCGCTCCTCTCCGCTACGCTTCCATTTCCATCACCACCCTATATCTCCCCTTTTTCTCTGAAATTTCAAATCCCCCTCCATATCTTCGAAGCATCCCGCCAAGCCAGAACGCCGTTCTCTTCCGTATCCTTTTTCCCGCCTCGTACTGCACCGTAAACAACTCATGCCCCAGTGCCGAATCCATACGGAGTACGACTGCGCTGTGCTGCCGGAGGCTCTGATGATCCATTTCCTGAAACAGTCTTTGAAGGGCTTTCAGCCAGGCTGTAGTGTTTGTCTCGCACATTCTTGGGGCATGATGCAGGACGGATACCCTATGACCGTCTCTTTCCCATTCCCCAATTTTCTCTATCAGAAATTGGTTGATGATCGGGTTGCTGTTGTATTCCTTTTGGGGTTCACTTTTGGAGAGTTCCAACAGCCGTTCGTAATAATTTCTTACTTCTGTTTTTGGAAGGCTTCGTTTCTCCCGGGAAAGCTTTTCAAGCTGCTCCCGGATCTCCTGCTGAAGCCTTCTTGAAAACTGGATCTGCGCCTCCATGACTTTTTCATGCTCCTTCAGGAGCTGGGTCTGAAGCCGGATCGATTGGTTCCGGCGTTTCTCCGCCTGGTATTCATTCCACAGGATCAAGGCGCCGCAGATTGCATTTCCCACGATCCAGAACGCAATGATCAAAAACATTTTGAAGCCATAGAACTCCATATTGGCGCGGTTCGGCAGATATCCGGTTCCGAGGACAATCCACAAAAACCACGCCGCTGCCTTTTCCGGCAGAGTACCGCCCACATCCATGGACCGGAATTTTCGCATCTGTTTTTTCAGCAAAGGGGAGAGGCACAGCCCCAGGGCTGTAATGGAAAGGAGCAGCCAGAGCGTATAGATACTGTTCGCTTCAAAGGACAGCCACGGCATTTCCTTTGGACGAAGCGGTGTCAGAATCAGCTGCGATGCTGCAAATAAAATCTCGAAAAGGAAACCTGACAGGAAGTAGGCGAAGAATAGTTTCACATAGCTTCCGCAAAAGATCCAATGCGCCGCCGCCAGAAACATATATTGGGTTGCAAAACGGCTGATGCTTCTTACGAAATCCACCCAGGCGGAGTCTGCCTTTGCTGCTGCCACAGCGGCATACCACTGCAGCATATCAATCAAAAATAAAAGCCCTGCGGCAGCAAGGTGGCGCATCCAATGCCGCCGGGACTTGGATTTCGGTTCCAAGAGGCGGCACATCGTGCTGTAAATCAACGCAATCCCATAGATCTGAACAATGATTTCTCCCATATTTTTCTCTTCCTTTAATTCTGTCGACCAATTCCAAGACGGACTTCGGCAACGTACTCCTCCCCTCCCTGCAGGATCTGTACGAATCCCCTTTGTCTCTGTGCCGTCTCTTTCAGGATCTGGATTCCCAAGCCATGATTGACCTGATCCTCCTTACTGGTTTTCTGCCCGTTCCTGGGACCATACGTCTTTTCCTTGGGATTTTCAAAACGAAGCAGCAGGTTCTGCCCGTTCCGGACCATGGAAAGATGCAGATATTTTTTCTTCCCAGCCTTCAGATGACGGTTTGCTTCCACAGCATTGTCAAACAGGTTGTAAAGGATCGTTAAAATGGCAAGTTCATCGAATCCCTGCAGGCTCTCAGCATGGATATCCGCCTGCACTTCAATGCCTTCCCGCTCACACTGCCGGAACTTGTTGTGCAGCGCCACATTCACCACCGCATTGTCCGTCCACTCGCGGATCCTAAAGTCTCTGCCCAGCCTTTTGATCTCCTGTTCATACTGTCTGGAAATATCCGGCTGGCTGTCAGGGGCTGACAGCAGATATTCCATCGTCTCCAGATGATTTTTGATGTCATGCCGGAATCTCCGTTCCCGCTCTACCTGTTCCCTGACGGCATCATAATGAGCTGCCAGGAGCTGCTGCTGAACCGCCAGGTTATAATTCTCTTCCGTCAGCCGTTTTTTTCTGAAATACAAAAGGAGCAGCCCCAGGATTGCCGAAAAGAAAAGACCGGTGAGAAGAATTCCATAAATCCCCATTCTTCCCTCACCTTCTCCACTGACAAAAACTTCCATTTACTTTCTCACGATAGGAACGGGAAACACTGATCTCCGTACCATCCTCCATGTACAGGACATTCCTCTTCCACATTGTGACCCGCTCCCAATTTACAATAAAGCCCTTATGGCATCTCACGAAAGGCGCGCCGCCCAGCTTCTCCTCCATTTCATCCAGGGTGTATTTCCCTTTATAAACCACACCGTCTCTGCAGACGACGCTGGAATCCCTGCCCACATGTTCAATATAGAGGATATCTTCCAGGTTCAATAAATATTTTCCTTCTTTGCTGCTGATGCACAGCTTTCTCCCATGATAATCTCTCGCTCTCTTTTCCGCCTTTTCCAGCACCCCTTCTATCCGCTGGTCCAATTCGTTTTTTAAGATAAAATAGCAATGTTCCGTATCAAAAATCTCTGTCGCATAGCTCAGATAATTGGTCAGAAACGCAATCTGGCAATTTGGCGCCAGTTCATTGACCCGCTTTGCCGTTTCGATCCCGCTTTCTTCGCCGGAGAGCACAATATCCAGAAAGAGCAGATCCACCCGTTCTTTCTCTAAATGTTCATATAAGGAAGCGGTATCCGAAAACGTATCGATCCTTGCTTCCTGTTTTTTCTCCTGAAAATACTCCCTCAGAAGCGTCTCTGTCCTGGAGATACTTGCCTGATTATCGTCACATATTGCCAGGTACACAGAACTCCTCCTCTCTCCTCAAATACATAGCTAGTCTATCATCTTTCCCTTTCTGCCGCAACCCTCCTTTTTGCAAACATCCCCTTCATTATCCCGAACCCAACAAGAAAACGGATGCCCTCCCGGACACCCGTTTTCTTGCTCTATCTTGTATATTTCTTACCATATACTTACTCTTAGTGTTTCTTCTGATTCAAAAGCTCTTTTCCCGGAATACCCGGCTCGGTCATGCTTTCCGGATCCATGATGCAGTTCAGCTCTTCCTCGGTGAGGATGCCTTTCTTCAGGATCAGATCTTTTACAGATTCTCCGGTCTTGATCGCTTCCTTGGCAATATCGGCTGCTGCCTTATAGCCTACATGCGGGCAGATGGCGGTGATGATACCTACGCTGTTCTCTACCAGATAACGGCAGCGGTTTTCGTTGGCGGTAATGCCGGTCACGCAGTTGTCCACGAAGGTCTTGACCGCATAGGCCAGAGTGTCGATGGACTGGAACATGCAGTAGAAGACGATGGGCTCGAAGGCGTTCAGCTCAAGCTGCCCAGCCTCGGCTGCCATGGTGATGGTCACATCGTTGCCGATGATGTTGAAGCAAACCTGGTTTACTACCTCCGGAATAACCGGGTTTACTTTTCCTGGCATGATGGAGGAGCCGTTCTGTTTTGCCGGCAGGTTGATTTCTCCAAAACCAGCTCTCGGTCCGGAAGACATCAGACGCAGGTCGTTGGCGATCTTGGACAGGGTCACGGCGCATGCCTTGATGGAACCGGATACTGCCACAAACGGATCCAGGTTCTGAGTAGCGTCGATCAGGTCAAATGCCTGTACCAGCTGCATTCCGCTGATCTCGGAAAGGTTCGGCACGATCCTCCTAAGATACGTCTCATCCGCATTCAGACCAGTTCCCACTGCGGTTCCGCCCATGTTCAGAACCCGCATCTCGTCCATAGCCTTGTCCATACGGTTGATATCACGCATCACAGCTACGGAGTAAGCTTTGAACTCCTGACCCAGACGGATGGGCACAGCGTCCTGCATCTGGGTTCTTCCCATCTTCAGGACATGGTCGAATTCCTCTGCCTTATCGCAGAAGGCTTTGTGAAGGACACGGAGCTCCTTCTGCAGATGATCCAGCAGACGAAGGGCTGTCATCTTGCCTGCGGTGGGGATTACGTCGTTGGTAGACTGGCCGCAGTTTACATGGTCATTGGGATGTACGATGCTGTAATCTCCTTTTTCGCCCCCTAAGATCTCGATGGCTCTGTTGGCGATTACCTCATTGGCGTTCATATTAAAGGAAGTTCCTGCACCGCCCTGGATGGGATCCACGATAAACTGCTCCTGGAATTTGCCCTCCAGGATCTCATCGCATGCCTTCACAATGGCGTTGGAAATCCGTTTATCCAAAATACCTGCCTCACAGTTGGTGATGGCGGCTGCCTTTTTGATATATGCAAGACTGTTGATAAATTCCGGATGCATCGTCAGGCCGGTGATGTGGAAGTTCTCTGCTGCACGCAGGGACTGGACGCCGTAATACACGTCCTCCGGCACATCTTTGGCGCCGATGGAATCCTTCTCAACACGAAAATCCTTGTTTTTCTCTTCACTCATTGTAAATTACCTCCCAATATCTGGTGTACCTGTTAAGTCGCTTCGCGGCGTCAGCACACTGTTTCCTTTTTTGTTGCCTTTATTATAAACAGCCGCTATAATATAATCAAATACATATATAATTATAATGCTTATAACTTCAAAATTATAATATCCAACACCTATCTTGAAAACACTACGAGGAGGTTCCGCTATGTTCAATGGAATGGAATATGTCTATGAAGTTTATAAAGAAAAAAGCTTTTCCAAGGCTGCCAAAAAACTGTTTATCTCCCAGCCTTCCTTAAGCGCCACGGTAAAAAGGGTCGAAAACCGCATCGGCTATCCGATTTTCAACCGGAACACCACGCCCCTCACCTTGACGGAATGCGGGGAACACTATATCAAGGCGGTGGAAGAGATCCTTGCCATCCAAACTTCCTTCCAGAATTTCATCAATGACCTGGAAGATCTGAAAACCGGCAGCCTCACCTTAGGGGGAAGCAGCCTGTTCTCCGCGCTGGTATTCCCGAAGCTGATCGGTGAGTTCACCCGCCGTTTTCCCAAGGTCACCATCGATCTCATCGAGGAGAGCACGTCGAGGCTGGAGCAGCTTCTGATGTCTGGCGTCATCGACCTGGTCATCGACAACTATCATTTCAACGAAAGCTACATTGAGCAGGTCGTCTACCAGGAGGAACATCTTCTTCTTGCCGTCCCCAGGGATTTCATGATCAACCGGCAGTTTTCGGATTATCAGATCCCCGTGGAACAGATCCGAAGCCAGTTTTACCTGCAGGAACAGATTCCCCCGGTTCCCCTGGAAAAATTTTCCGATCAGCCCTTCATCCTCTTAAAGCAGGAAAACGATACCCGACAGAGGGCGATGCAGCTCTGCCGGAAACACGGCTTCACACCAAAGATCATCCTTGCCCTGGACCAGCAGATGACCTCCTACAATGTCACCTGCTCCGGCATGGGAATCTCCTTTATCAGCGATACCTTGGTCCGGAATACGTATACCAACCCCAAGGTCTGCTACTACAAGCTGGAAGGGCCTGATGCCACCCGCAATATTTATTTCTGCTGGAAAAACGGCAAATATAAAAGCAGGGCTATGGAAGAATTCCTGAAACTGGCTTCTTCCAGCCCTGCCTGAACTGTCCTGACAACGGTCACGAGATCAGAGAATATTCGGGATTCCTGGCTTTCGCTACGCAGCCTACCCCTACAGCGCCGCTGCCGGTATGGGCTGCGATGCTTAAAGGCAGAATGTTTGCCGTCACCACGTTCCCCGGGAAAATATCCTGGATATAACGTCGCCATTCTTCGCCCTGCTCCGCAGTTCCGGTGTAGGCGGTATGGACTTCCATCTCTTTCCCTGCAAACCTGTCTTCCAGCTCTTTCTTAAGCGCCTCCACCATGACCTGGTGCGCCTTCTTCATCCCTCTTGTTTTTGCAAACATATCGATGCGCCCCTCCGGAATCTTCAAAACCGGCTTGATATTCAGCACACTTCCGATAGCTGCCACAGCCGGTGTGATCCTTCCGCCCTTTTTCAGATACGTCAGGTCGTTCACCGCCAGATAAATGGTGGCATCCCCGGCTTCCTTTTCCAATTGCTCCCGGATCGCCGCAGCGTCCCAGCCGTCGTCCCGAAGCTCCGCCGCCCTCAATGCCGACGCTTTCTGTGTCGCAGAAATCCGGTAATTGTTCACCACCTGGACTCTGCCCCCATACTCCTTAGCCAAAAGCTTTGCCGTCTCATAGCTGCCGCTTAAGCCGGCGCTCATGGGAATGTAGACCAGATCGTCCGCTTCATTAAGCGCCCGTTCCCAGACATCGATCAGGTCTCCAACCACAGGCTGTGAGGTCGTAATCTTCGCCCCCTTCTCCTGCAGCCGGAAAAATTCCTCGCTGGACAGATTCTGCCCCTCCAGATAACTCTTTCCATCTATAAAGAAAGGCATGGGCAGTATGGTAATCCCCCACCGCTCTCCATCCGCCGCTGTCATGCCGCTGTTGCTGTCGGTAATGATTGCTGTTTTCACTGCTTCCTCCTGATTAAAACTTTCACTGATTACCTCAAAAAAGAGCACTGCTCTTTTTTTATACTATCTTCTTTTCCGCTGTTTGTCAAGATTCGATCTCTGTCCTTCCAGTGCCGTTCCATTTTCATTTTTCGTGCATTTTCCCTATTTTAGCGTAAGATATTACCTGGTTTCCCGTTATTTTACCCTGTATCCATGGCGCAAACCATGTTAGAATAAGGCTCGGAACAAGTGTCGTTATGAAAGGGAGGAGAAGGATTATGGAGATGCTTGAAAGCCTTGCAAAGCTGATGCTGCAGGCGCCGGTCCGTTATCAGCAGGCGGCTGAGAGAAGCTTGGAATACGATACAAAAAAAGCAGCGGAAGCCGGCTTGTCCCTGGAACGGTACCGTATGAATCTACGGCAGGAAAAGATACGCCATATGGTCCAGGACTGTGTATTCGGCGAAAACGACGATATCATCCTGTTTGCGGACTGCGTAGATGCTTTTAATCTCCATTTTGATGTGGAATCAATGCGAAATCGGGCAAAATCCGGCTATCTTCATGACCATGACTTTTTTGAGTTATTTTATGTCCTCAAAGGATATTGCTACCAATATATCGATGGAAGGGAAGATATCATCCAGGAAGGCAGCATCTGCCTGATGAACCTCCAGGCTGTCCACGAGCGGGTGATCCCAGATAAGGACACAATCCTTCTTACGGTCTGCATCCGCAGCTCTGTTTTTGACGCTCCTTTCTTGAACATGCTGCGGGAAATCCCCATGTTCTGGAATTTCTTTGCTTCTTCTATAGGAAGGAAGGATCATCCTGGCTCCTGTATTCATCTACAGGATACGCCCAACCGGGAGCTGGAAATCATCCTGTACCAGATGCTCAGGACTTACCTCATGGAGGATGAAATTTCCCATACTGTGGTAAAATGCTACCTGGTTCCTCTCCTTACGGAAATGGCTCGCATCCGCCATATTGAGGAGCTGGAGCCAACATCTGTCGCCATGATTTTCCCAAGGAACCCTTCCCTGGATGCGGTACTCCGTACCATCCGGGACAAATGCGGCATGGTGACGCTGCAGGAGCTTGCCGATGAATACCATTTTTCCCTGAACTACTTATCCCGCCTGATCCGTGAGACTACAGGGAAGACCTTCAAGGAGCTGTCCTCCGACTACTGGATCGAACGCGCGAAGTCCCTGCTTTTGTGCACTTCCCTTGGGATTGAGAAAATTGCAGAGCTGATGGGCTTTTCCTCACGGGCGAACTTTGAGCGGAGATTCAAATCCTTGATCTCCATATCGCCAGCCCAATATCGGCAAAACAACTAAAAGCAAGCAGGTTAAAAAATTCCCCGGCGTCCATTGGAAACGCCGGGGAATTTCAATTCCGCAAGGATTATCCTACTACTGTCTGTGCATAGGGAATAATCTCCACATCGGTCAGGCCGTATTCATAATATGCGTTGATATAACGCGGGAAGTCCATCCCCAGGTTCGCGATGCCGGTCTTCTGGTATCCCAGTGACAGCATACGGTTGGTCAACGTGGTGGCAATGCGGATCTCGATCGTATTCTCTCCATCCACCAGGAGGTCTGATACATCCACTCTCGGACGGTCCATATTGATGTCCGTCGTCTCCTGTCCATTGATCGTTACCACTGCGCTGCTCTCTAAGCCTCCCAGATCCAGGTAAGCTCCGTTCGCTGCCGTGAAGCCTTCGGGCAGGGTAAAGGTGGTGCTGTAATATCCGATACCGGATACGTCAAGACCGATTTCTTCAATATTATTCCAGGTCTCAAGGCCGTCCAGGTCTACTTCGATGGTTTCTTTGGAAGTATCATAGGTATACTCTGTGGTGGTATAGCCGTCTTTTTCCTCGGTCCTGGTCAGCTGCTCGCCTGGCTTCCAGTCTTCCACGGTCAGATGCCAGCTTGCGTCGCTTAAGGATACCGGGTCGTTTACGGTCAGGTCGCTGGTAACGGTCGTCCCGTCAGAAAGGGTCGTCTCGTAGCTTCCGGATGCGAACGCCCTCACTGCGGGCTGTCCGTCCACAGTTGCCGTCTCGTCTGCTGTCGTGGAAACAATGGTAACGTTCGTATCTTCTTCCACCGGCTCAAGGGCATACAGGGCAGTATCTCCGCTGTCCAGGGAAACCGGAACCACGGTGCGTCCGTCCTCGATCACATAATCGGCAACCCGTTCCACGCTGCCGTTCCAGGTGTCGATGATATAAGGAACATAGCTTCCTTCCACAGAAATCGTGGTGTCGATGGAAACTGCTGTGGACTCATCGTAGTGGCGCATATAGGGTTCGCCTTCCGCCAGATTTTCGTTTTCTTCCGCTGTGGTTTCTTTCGGCTGTGTATAGTTATTTACGAACATATAAGCAGCTTCATCGTCTGCGCGGAACACGGTGAGCAGCGCCTGGTTGGGTTCTGCAAAAGCAGTTCTAGGCTGTACGCCAAGCTCCTGAAGGGCTGCCGCCGCATCGGCCTCTTCTTCAATGACCGCTACGTTGTCCATGCCTTTTAGCTCTTCCATGGAAGCCGCAAGCTCATCGTCCAGGTCATCGTTCCACGGCGTATGCTGGGCGGCTCCGTCAAGGATCAGGATCTTCACGCCTGCGTTAGCATACTCGATCAGTTTCTCCGCCACATCAGCCGGAAGGGATTCCTGCCATACGATCAGCGCCTGGTAGGAAACGCCGTCCGGATCCACTTCACCGTCTGCCGCGGTGATAGTTTCCTGTGTCAGGATCTGCGGGTTGAAATACTCATAGGTATAGCCTGCATCCTGCATATTCACATCCGGCCAGTAGTAGCCCTGATGCTCCAGAAGGTGGCTGATAGGCTGTCCGTAAGCCGTGTTCATATTGTATTCCAGGGTAAGCAATCCCACATCGATCTGGGGCTGTCCGTACCGGAGCGCCTGCTGGATTCGTGCCAGGTGCATATTCATGGATTTCAGGTCATCATAATAGGGCTGGCGTGCATCCATACGTTCGGAAATATCGCTGTACATTCCTTCATAGCCCGGCCACTGGGTTCCTTCCGGTCCCCAGATGCTGGCGATACCGTGATAGATCACACGGTTGACACCGCCCAGATACTCCGTATAGATCGGGTTCTCCAGGACGTGGGGAAGCGTCCATGCGTAGTTGACCCAGGTAGCTCCCGTCTCGGAGGAGAATTTGTTGATGCCGTACAAATGCTGCGCGCCTGCCTGGAAGCGGTAAACCTCCGGCTGGTCGTTGCCGTTCAAGGACTCAGACTCCACATAATCCAGGGTCTGGATCGGGAGGGAGGCCTCCAGCATCTGCCCGTAAGCGATCTGCGCACGGAGCTAAATCCCGTTTTCATGCATATAATCCGCCATGGGCTGCATCAGATAGTCGATGTAAAGCTGGGTGATCACATCCGCGAAATCGTTGATGAACTTCTGGTTGCGTACCTCTTCCCCGTCCAGCACATAGGTGGCAGGACTGCGGCGTCCGCCCATGAGAAGCATCATGTAAGGCATAATGTCGTAGCCCTTGCGTTCCATAAATTCGTCACGGAACTGGCTGGTCCAGTAGACGAACCCTCCTGCGTTGGCAAGCTCCAGGGAGTCCATGAACATCTGTACATGGCCGTTCTCCTGGATCAGCTGCTTCATTTCATCGGTCAGGATGTTTTCATCCCAGTATTCTTTAAAGGCATTGAACCCGTCCGGCGCGAAATAGTTGATCGCATAGTTCGTGTTCACGGAAGGGGTGCAGACCTGCGCGGTTCCCCTCTGCCAGTAGGTGAAGATCACATAATCGCCATCCTCAGCCGTAAAGCTTACCTGGCATCCTTCCTCGGTCTGCTCCGCCGTATCGGTGATCTCTGTGATGGAAGCCATATCCAGATAGGACGTTTCCTCTTCCACGCTGTTTACCTTAGCCGCTACCACTGCCACTAATTTCTGGGAAGTGATCCCTTCTGCCGCTTCCGGCATGGGGATGACGCCGTCAAAGGTCTCTCCCGACGCTACATTCTGCGTAGATGCTGCCAGTTCCTGGGAGGCCGCGTCACTGTTGGGATCCATTCCCGGGATGTTGGCAGTCTTCCAGTGGGTTCCGGAAGTAAAGCTTGCGCCCATCCCCAGTTTCGTCGCTTCCTCAATCACTTTGTGGGAGTCGCTGATCCATTCCTCGCTTCCCCAGGAATATGTCTCGTCGTCTACGCCTGCCTCCAGGGTAGCGAACTCAATGGCGCCCAGGCCGGAGTCATAGGCTGACTGGATCGTCTCAGCGATCGTCTCGTCCGTATGGCTTCCTTCCGCCAGCCACCAACGCGCCTCCGGCCAATATTCCATAGCCGGTTCCACATACTTGCTTTCCAGGTCTGCCTGGAAGCTGTCCGCCGCCTGTGTCTGCTCTGCGCCGAAAACAGCCATGCTTCCGGATATGGGAAGCGACAAAGCCACCAGGACAGAGGTCAGCGCCTTCATTCTCTTCTTCATAAAAAATGCCCTCCTCGTTTTATGATGGAATCATTATTGCATAAAACGGGAGGGGGAGATAGCTCAGAACTTGTTGAAATTTATCTCACTTTTTATCTTCTGGAGGCTGCTTCCAGCATCCACTTCAATATATTTCTTTTTTGGATGCCACCGTAATCCATTTCTCCGAATGCTTCATCTAAAGTCAGTAAATATTTGGGGTAATTGTCATGAATCTGCCTCAATGGCGCAAGCTCCCTTTTTAATACCCTTTCATCCAATGCCGTCTGCGTTACTTGATAATAAACCGGTGTCTCTCCTCTAAAAGCAACGAAGTCCACCTCCCCATCCGCTTCCATCTGACCTACATATACTTCAGGATATTGTCGTTTCAGCTCCAAATATACGACATTTTCAAGGATATGACCTATATCTGAATCTTGATTACGTACTAACAAGCTTCGCATGGCTACATCACAAATATAGTATTTATTCATGGAAGACAAGAGTTTCTTCCCTTTCACGTTATATCTCCTGGCTTCATAAAACAAAAGGCTGTCCGTCAGTCCCCGCAAATAACGATCCACTGTTTTGGGGTCAATCTTCATATTCATGGAAGTCATTGTATTGGCAATCGTAGCCGGCGATGTACGATTGCCAATATTGTGCATCATAAACCTTGTGATTGCCTCCAGCATATTTAC
>DVFT01000150.1 GCA_018713105.1 Candidatus Limivivens merdigallinarum
ATGGTTAGATCAGCTTCCGGACGGAACTTATCAGGTAGAAGTTTATGACTGGGAAGGATGCAGGCATTTACATAACGAGGTGTGCTGTAACGATAAGTGCGATATGTGCTGCGACTTTCCAAGTCCAGAAGAGGACTGTAAGAGATGCAAATATTTTGAGCCGGAAGAAAAGGACGGATAACAGTATGGGAAAAGGGAAAGTCAGGAAAAAGAAGAAAGCACGGGGAACATGTGAAACTTGCAGTAATGCAGTTTATTGCGGCGAAGGCAGTCATTTTTGCATGGAGAGCAAAGAGGGACCGAAGTGCGTTATGGATGATTGGGGACCGGCAGAAGATTATTTCTGGTGCGGTGGAAGAAAATACGAAGAGTAGGAGGATTGCGATGAACAAGGTTATTTTGATGGGACGGTTGACGAGAGATATTGAAGTGCGGTATTCTCAAGGGGAAAATCCAATGGCTGTTGCCCGGTATACATTGGCAGTACAGAGAAAATTTAAGCGAGAAGGGGAACAGGATGCGGATTTTATCTCCTGCGTGGCATTTGGAAAAGCGGCTGAGTTTGCAGAGAAATATTTCCGGCAGGGTACAAAGGTTGCGATCACGGGAAGAATACAGACCGGATCCTATACGAACAGAGACGGGCAGAAGGTATATACTACCGATATTGTGATTGAAGAGCAGGAGTTCGCAGAGAGTAAGAGCGCAAGCGAGGCAAACTCTGGAAGACAGCGCAATGATGGATACCAGGGAGAGCGGAGTCCTGGAGGATATCAGAACGGCAGGAATCAGCAGGAAAGAGGTCATTCATATCAGCAGCAGTCATTCTCAGAGAATAAAGACGGATTTATGAATATTCCGGACGGTGTGGATGATGAACTTCCGTTCCACTGATGAAGGGGATGGAATATCTTCTTATTATATGATATACTCAACAAATGTTAGATTTTGGTTGCAACCCTTTAACATGAGGGATGCGATGCTGATCAAATAAGAAGGATAAAATTTCAGGGGTGTATGTGACACATACGAAAGTCACATACACCCCTAATTACTATGGTTTGCTAAAATAAGCCTTTTAAGGCAGGATAATACTGTCTGAATTTCTGATACCCTTTTTCATACTTTTCAACCAGCTCCGGTTCCGGTTCTATGGTTTCCACCACATGCACCAGCTTCGTCACTGCCTCGTCAAGGGAGCCATACGCTCCACAGCCTACGGCAGCCAGAATGGCGGCTCCGTATCCGGGACCTTCCTCGGTTTCCACAATGTCTACCTTCAGGTTCATGACATTGGCGATGATCCGCTTCCAGAGAGGGCTTTTCGCTCCTCCGCCGCAGATCGTGGTGCGTGGAATGGTAAGCCCCAGACTTTTTGCCACCTCCAGAGAATCCCGGAGCGCATAGGCGACGCCCTCAAGGACTGCCTGGGTCATGGATTCCCTGGTGGTGTCCATGGACATTCCGAGGAAAGCAGCACGGGCAGAGGGATCGTTGTGGGGAGAGCGTTCTCCCATGAGGTAGGGGAGAAAATACACCTGGTTTTCCCCAAGAGAAGAGATCCCCTGCTGTTCCCCGGCATAATCTCCGGTTTTCAGGATTTCATCCATCCACCATTTGTTGCAGGAAGCAGCGCTTAGCATACAGCCCATCAGGTGATAATGTCCGTCCGCGTGGGCAAAGGAATGGAGAGCATTGTAGTTGTCCACCCCGAACTGGCCGCTGGAGATAAAGATGGTTCCTGAAGTACCCAGGGAAAGATTGCATTTTCCATCTCCGATGGTACCGGTGCCTACGGCTGCGGCGGCATTGTCCCCGGCTCCGGCAACGATTTTGACATCCTTGGGAAGCCCAAGCTGGTCGGCAAGATGGGGATGCAGCGTTCCCACCACCTCGAAGCTTTCATAGAGCGTGGGAAGCTGATCGCGGCGGATTCCGCAGATGTTTATCATTTCCTCCGACCAGCATTTGTGCTCTACATCCAGCAGAAGCATTCCGGAAGCATCCGAATAGTCGGTGCAGAAGGTTCCGGAAAGGCGGTATGCCAGATAGTCCTTGGGAAGCATGATCTTTGCGATTTTTTCAAAAAGTTCTGGCTCATGCTTTTTCATCCAGAGGATTTTGGGAGCGGTGAAGCCGGCAAAGGCGATGTTGGCAGTGCAGCGGGAAAGGGTTTCCTTCCCCACTGTGTTGTTGAGATCATCCGTCTCTTCCTGAGTACGTCCGTCATTCCAGAGGATGGCGGGGCGCAGGATGTGATCCTCGGCATCCAGAGCTACCAGACCGTGCATCTGACCGCCAAAACTGATCCCGCTAACTTTCGTCCGGTCAACCCCTTCCGTCAGCTCCTGGATGCCTTCTATGGTCTTTTCGTACCAGTCGGAGGGATTCTGCTCGGACCAGCCGGGATGCGGAAAGTAGAGCGGATACTCCTTTGATACGATTTTTTGGATCCTTCCATCCTGATCCATCAGCAGAAGCTTGACTGCAGAGGTTCCCAGATCAATTCCAATATAATACATAAGTTACCCCCATGGATTCTCGGTGGGATAGCGAACCCCCTTGGGCTGATTGTAGCCGATTTCGGATACGTCCACACCGATGTATTTGAAGACTTCAAAGAGTTCCTTGCCCCATTTGCCAAAAGCGACGGCTCCGTGGTGAGGGAAGTTGCCCTCGATCAGTACATGGCGGTAAAATCTTCCCATCTCCGGAATGGCAAAGATTCCGATGGAACCAAAGGAGCGCGTAGCGACCGGAAGGACCTCTCCTTGGGCAATATAAGCGCGTAGTTTACAGTCTGCGGTGCTCTGCAGGCGGAAGAAGGTGATGTCGCCGGGAATGATATCGCCCTCCAGAGTTCCCTGGGTCACTTCCTCAGGCAGAGTACGAGCCATGATCATCTGATATTTCATCTCGCAGGAGGTGAGCTTGCTGGAGGCAGTATTTCCGCAGTGGAAGCCCATGAAGATATCTTTTTGTGTATACGGGAATTTTCCTTCAATGTCTTCTTTGTAGAGATCTG
>DVFT01000021.1 GCA_018713105.1 Candidatus Limivivens merdigallinarum
GCCTGATTTTTCATATGCTGCGTTGGTCTACACTCCGTTTCGGTCGGTGCTAAACGTGTGCCACCGGCACACAGCACCGTCAATCGACGATGCCACCGCATCGCCTCATTCCTCCGCCTTGCATATGAAGAAATCATTCTGCGTGATATAGCTAGTCATTTATTCTTCACTGTACTAGAAGATCAGAACACAGTCAGTCCTGGACGGGGAGAGAGGGGGCTTTGGAATGGAAGAAATGACAATTATCATCAAGATCACCGGACAGAACGAAACATTGCTGAGACAGATCACAGATTTGCTCTCCGATTATGAGGATGCGCAGATAGAAGTGAAGCAGCAGACAGAGAATCCGGAAATCTCCTTTCATGGACTAGAGATGAATCTTGCCAGGAGAAGGGCGAGAATCCGGGGACGGGAGGTGGATCTGACTCCCATTGAATTTGACATTCTCTATTTTCTGGCAAGCCATATGGGGATTGCCTTCACAAGGAAGCAGATCTATGAGGCGGTATGGAATGAGGACTTTGTGGGAGACACGGAGAGTGTGACTACCCATATCGCCCATCTGAGAAAAAAGATCGAACCAGATCTTAAGTTTCCCACTTATATCCAGACCGTGAGAAAGGTGGGGTATCGTTTCATCAAATAACATCTTCGAGACGTCCAGTAAAAACCCACAGCTTTCAACTGAATAACAAAAGGAAACTTCTTTCCGGTCTTTGTTTGGTATACAATAAGGGCAGATAAAAAAGAAGCTGAATGGAGGAATTGATATGGAATACGCAACTTTAAATAATGGAATCAAAATGCCGATGGCTGGAATCGGAACCTTTCTTTTGACGCCGGATGAGGCGGAGGCGTCTGTGGTAAGCGCCCTGAGCTGCGGCTACCGCCTGATCGATACGGCGAACGCCTATGTGTCAGGAGCCTTTGGCAGTCTTTCCCACATGATGGAGACCTATTTCAGCGGACCGGATGAACAGAATGTCTCAGACGAATTGTCAGAGACCCTGATGAAAAGCGTCATCAAGAATACCCGGAGGGCTGTACAGAATCCAAAGGATTATATGGCAAGGAGTAATCTACTCTGGGACGCAACCCTATCGGAGAACCGGCTGATCAAGCTGGGAAAAAGGTGCGATTTTACCTGTCATCTGATGGAGCATCAGATCGGCGCTTATACCAACTGCAACCATGGAAAAGGCATGGCTGTGCTGCATCCGGTTTACTACCGTCATATTTACCGGGACGGTCTGCCAAAATTTGCACGGTTTGCCGCCAACGTCTGGAAGATTCCGGAAGAAGGAAGAGATGAGGAAGAGGTGGCAAGAGAGGGAATCGATGCCCTGGCGGATTTCATCAAGGAAATCGGGCTGCCAACCACTCTTCGGGAATTGGGGCTGAAGGAACGAAGACAGCTGAAGACCATTGCGGATTCCTGCAGATTTTCCCCGGGCGCTTACCGGAGGATCAATCCAGAGGAGGTCCTGGAGATTTTTCAGGAATGTTTTTGAGGAGGATATCAGAAATGAGGAAAAAAAGAAGGATGATGACGTTGTTCCTGGCACTGCTGGCGGTTTGCGGCGGCTGGTCTGCAGAGCAGCAGAGCCTCCTGATGGTGCAGGCGGCAGACGGAACAGAACAGACGGATGCCGCAGAGGGACAGAACGTTCAGGTTCTGTCAGAGAACCGGATCCCGGAGACCTTGGAACCGATCCCGGAAGGATATGACACTCCGGCAGAGCAGCAGGGAACCATAGAGAAGCTTACTTACACCACCTACGAATCCATGAGCTATGAGGAGAAGTCAGAAGAGCTTACGAAAACCGCTTATGTCTATCTGCCGTATGGCTATTCGGAAGAAGAGCAGTACAACGTCTTTTATCTGATGCACGGAGGCTGGAGCAACGAGACGACGATGCTGGGAACGGATCAGGCACCGAATACCCTGAAAAATGTCATTGACTATGCAATTCAGGCGGGAGAAATGCAGCCGATGATCATTGTCTGCCCCACCTACAACAATACCAGCCCGGAGGACAGCGCCAGCTATAGTTTGGCTTTGCAGCTTACGGATAACTATCACAATGAGCTGGTGAACGATCTCATCCCGGCAGTGGAAAGCCGTTACAGCACATTTGCTGAGGATACGACACCGGAAGGAATCTCCGTTTCCAGGGATCACAGGGGATTCGGAGGTTTTTCCATGGGTTCCGTTGCCACGTGGCATACGTTCCAGTATTGCCTGGATGATTTCCGATATTTTATGCCTATGAGCGGAAGCCTGACCACGGATGGCAGCTTCCTAGATCAGATCGTGAAGAATTCGGGGTACGGATCGGAGGATTTCTTCATCTACGCCATGTCGGGGACGGATGATTTTGCATACTCCTCGTTTGCCCGTCAGATCGAAGCAATGCTTGAGGTTCCGGACGGCAGCTTCCGGCAGGCGGACAATGAACAGGAGGGGAATGTGGCGTTCCGGGTTCAGGAGGGAGGCACCCACAGCGGGGAATTTGCCGATCAGTACATTTATAATGGTCTGTGCTGGTTCTGGAGTGCCTATGCTTCCGAGACGGAGGCAGAAACAGAAAGTAGCGATTCCAATATTCTCGTCGCTTATTTTTCCATGCCGGAAGACATTGATACGGAAGGAATTGATGCGGATGCCGGAGCCAGCATTGTGGTGAAGGACGATCAGGTGATGGGAAACCTGGAATATATGGCAGGCATCATCGGGGATGTCACAGGCGGAGATCTGTTCCGGATCGAGACAGTGGAGGAATATCCGCTGGATCATGAACCGCTGGTGGACCAGGCGGCAGAGGAACAGGATGAGGAGGCAAGACCAGAGCTTGCAACTCAGATCGAACATCTGGATCAGTATGACACGATCCTGCTGGGATATCCGAACTGGTGGGGAGATCTGCCAATGCCCCTTTATACGTTCCTGGAGACCTACGATTTTTCGGGGAAAACGATCATTCCCTTTACGGCACATGGGGGCAGCGGTTTTTCCGACACGGTAGATACCATCGCAGAGCTCCAGCCGGAGGCAACGGTCAGCGAAGAGGGTTTCAGTATTTCAAGAAATGAGGTTGCAGATGCCGAAGAGGAGATACGTTCCTGGGCAGAAGGGCTGAATCTGCAGTAACGATAAGAATTGTAAAGAAAGAGGCGAGTTTAAGGAATGAAAACACGTATTTTAGGTAAAGATCTGAAGGTATCGGCAGTGGGGCTTGGATGCATGGGAATGAGCCATGCGTACGGTCCTGCGTCAGACCGGGCGGAGATGACGGATTTGCTGTTGAAGGCGTTGGAGACCGGATACAACTTTTTTGACACAGCGGAAGTATACGGAACTTGGGACAATCCCCATCACAACGAGGAACTGCTGGGCGAGGCGCTGAAAGGTTATCGGAATGAGATCGTCCTGGCGTCCAAGTGCGGGATCCGGTTCGATGAGAGTTCACCGCTGGTCAATAAGCCGCTGATCCCTGACGGCAGACCGGAAACCATCCATAAGTCCATTGACGGTTCCCTGAAGCGGCTTCAGACGGATCACCTGGATCTGTATTATATCCACCGGGTCGATCCGAAGGTGCCTATTGAGGAGACGGCAGGAGCTATGAAGGAGCTGATCGAAGCGGGAAAGATCACCCACTGGGGAATCTCGGAGGCGGATGAACAGACCTTAAGGCGTGCCCATACGGTCTGCCCGGTGACGGCGGTACAAAACCGTTATTCCATGATGTACCGGGACTATGAAGCATTATTCCCGGTCCTTGAGGAACTTCAGATCGGTTTTGTGGCATTTTCACCTCTCGCCAACGGTTTTTTGACAGCCAAATACGATGCCAATTCCAAATTTGAAAAAGGGACGGATTACCGAAGCGCCATGCCTCAGTTTTCACCGGAGGGCATGGAGAAAAACCAGGAGCTGATCAGCTGCCTCTATAGGATTGCGGACCGGAAGGATGCGACGCCTGCACAGATTTCCCTGGCGTGGATGCTGGCGAAGAAGCCCTGGATCGTTCCCATCCCGGGAACCAGGAAGTACAGCCGGCTGATTGAGAATGCACAGGCGGCAGACCTTGTACTGACGGAAGCGGAAGTAGAGGAGATCGATAGGATGCTGGATACCGTGCCGATGTCAGAGGTGTTCGGCGGTTCCAAAATCGTGAAAAAATAGGGAAAAGGCGCTGGAAACGGGATAAGGAAACAAAAACAAGAAGAAACCAAGAGGAATCAGTGAAAAGGAGACAGCCAGTATGAAGGTATTAATGATCAACGGAAGTCCCCACAAGGAAGGGAACACCTTCCTTGCTTTAAGGGAGATGCAGAAGATTTTTGAAAAAGAAGGTGTGGAGAGCAAGATCATACAGATCGGAAATAAAGCCATCCGAGGCTGCGTGGGCTGCCGGGTCTGTGCACAAAAAGGAAAATGTGTGATCGACGACTGTGTCAATGAGATTGCGCTGGAGTTTGAAGCGAGCGACGGGCTGGTCATCGGGACACCGGTCTATTACGCATCCGCCAATGGGACGATGATCTCATTTTTGGACCGTTTGTTTTTCAGCACGCCTTTTGATAAAACCATGAAGGTGGGAGCCAGCGTGGCAGCAGCCAGAAGAGGCGGGCTGTCGGCGACGTTTGACGAGATGAACAAATATTTTACCATCAGCGGCATGCCGGTGGCGTCCGGGCAATACTGGAACAGTATACACGGAAGGGAGATCGGCGAGGCAAAAGAAGATGCGGAGGGGCTTCAGGGAATGAGGACCCTTGCCAGAAACATGGTGTTTCTGATGAAGTCCATTCAGCTGGGAAAGGAACAGCTGGGGCTTCCGGAGAAAGAAACGTTTATCCGGACGAATTTTATCCGGTAGGAAGCGGGATATCCAAAAAATCAGGAGGTGAAAAAATGGGAAAGAACAAAAAGACAGGCAAGCTGAAAAGAGCAGTGTATTTCTTTGGCATGATGCTGTTTCCGTGTCTGACGTTTGCCGGAGCGGACAGCAAGGCAAGGGCGGCAGAAACGGAAGAGGCATATACCTTGGATACCAGGGTCATGGATGTCATCAATGATCCGGTTTTTGAAGGGTATGGGCGGCTGATTTTTCCGGTGGATCGGACGATCGGGGAGGATCTGACCCTCGGAGATGTGGGAGATATCCTCGTCTGGTATCATAATGTCAATCCTGACAAGACCGTGGAGATCGCGAATTATATGAAGGATCAGGTCCAGTCCGGGGAACAGATCTTCTATGACATCTATACCGAGGAAGAGAAGGCGGAGGATCCGGACAAAGAAGACACCGGGCTGTTCTTTTTCCGGGGAGATCCGGATGCAAAGACAGCCATCGTAAACGCAGGCGGCGGCTTCGCCTATGTGGCAGCCATGCACGACAGCTTTCCCCAGGCGCTGGAGCTTTCCAAGATGGGGTACAATGCCTTTGCCTTAATTTACCGTCCGGGAGCCCAGACAGCCTGCGAGGATCTGGCACGGGCAATCGCGTTTCTCCATGAAAACGCTGAGGAGCTTCAGATCGATGTCGCGGACTATTCCCTCTGGGGAGGCTCCGCTGGCGCACGTATGGCAGCCTGGCTGGGATCCTACGGAACAGCGGAATTCGGGGAAGAAGAATATCCATTTCCGGGAGCCGTCATCATGCAGTATACAGGTTTGTCCGACGTGACCGGCAATGAACCGCCCACCTATGCCTGCGTGGGGACCAATGATGGGATTGCGTCTTACCGATCCATGGAAGACTATATCAGCCGGATTCAGGAGAATGGGACGGAAGCAATGATCGAGGTCTTTGACGGCCTGCGCCATGGCTTCGGACTGGGAGAAGGGATCGTGGCAGAAGGGTGGATTGACCATGCGGTCAGCTTCTGGGAGGAGAATACTGGAGATTGATGGAAAGTCTGGGGATGCCTGGAAGGATTGAGAATACCCGGAAGGACAGGGAATACCTGGAAAGTCTGGGGATGCCCGGAAGGACAGGGAATACCTGGAAAGTCTGGGATGCCCGGAAGGACAGAGAATACCTGGAAAGACAGGGAATGCCCGGAAGGACAGGGAATGCCCGGAAGGACAGGGAATATCCGAAAGACAGAGAATGCCCGGAAGGACAGGGAATATCCGAAAAGACAGAGAATGCCCGGAAGGACAGGGAATGCCCAGAAAGACCGAACGTCAAAAGCTTTGAAACCCAAACTTTGAAAGTCAAAATCCCCGAACGTCAAAAACCCAGAAAGTTAAAAACTTTGAACGTCAAAAACCCCGCAGCAAGCGCTATGGCATCAAATTCGTAGCACAGCAGAGCTGCGGGGTTTTTGCAACCAAAGGGAACTTACCATCGCAGCAGGTCTGCGTTTCACTTTGGTCGTCGCAAAATGTGTGCCGCCGGCACATGGCACCGCCAAAGTGACAGAAAGCCATGTCTGCTTTGCTCGTTGCACACGGGAATAAATGAACTGATACTTAAGAAAGACAGTTCCGTAGAGTTCAGACTTTTCCATGGCTTTGAAGCTCTGAGAGCTGCCGGAACGGTACTGATGGCGGCTTTTGTACCCTTAAAATCACTTTTACCCAATCTGAATCGAACTGTGACGAGGATTTATACCTCCAGAAATCAACTTTTCTCACTCTGAATCGAACTGTGACGAGACTTAGTACCCCCTGGAATCGACATTTCTGAATCTGAATCGTATTGCAATGAGGCTAAGTACCCCCTGAAATCGATATTTCTGAGTTTGAATCGTATTGCAACGAGGTTTAGTACCCCCTGAAATCGACATTTCTGAAT
>DVFT01000022.1 GCA_018713105.1 Candidatus Limivivens merdigallinarum
AATGGGCAATACTATTATCAGATAAATAATTCGACAGCAGAAAACCAGAAATTCGGACAATACAATTATACATATCTGGTTCTTATCAAAGAAGATTTTTCCCCATAGACACAGAAAATTTTACGCCCTCAAAAATTCCAAAAAAAAATCGGTCAATCCTTTGCCGATCAACCGATATCCGTTCCTTGCATTCTCACTCATCCTCCTGCTCCCATCTTTTCAGGAACTCTTCCATGCTATCTGATTTTGCCGCTAATTTTAACCATTTCCCCAGCAAAATGATATTCGTCTCTGCACAAACGCTCTTCTTTACATTCTCCGGGACCGTATCCAATTCTCCCAGCAGAAGCAGGATAGATTCTCTTTTTCCTTCGATTTTTCCTTCCCTTTTGCCCTCTGTTCTTCCATCCTCATACAGTTCATCCAACGCTTCCCACATCACAGGTTCCTCTCCTTTCCCCTCTCGTTTCAAGAGCCTCTCCAGTTTCTTCTGTCCTCCCAGCATCACCACTGCCGCACGTTTTTCCACCCCATCCATCTGCTCCAGCTCTTTCCCGTGAGCGTGGACATATTGATAGAGCTTTTGCTTATCTGAATTATATTTTAGCATAGAAAAGATATACTGTAAACAACTGCGGAACCGTTCCGGTTCTTGCATATTGGATGCAGAGACTACATTTATTCGATAATTTTGGATATAGTTTGTCAAAAATTCAGCCGCCTCGCTCTGCTGCTCAAGCCCAAACATTTCAAACATACTCGTGCTTCCATCCCACTGCCGTCCAAGATACAGAACCACAGTAATCACCGGTTCCAGGCGGTCCTCTTTTCGAATACCAGACAGAAATTCATCTCCCTGCAGCTTTGATGGCTTTCTCTCAATTTTGTTCCGTTTCTCCAATGCTTGTACCTGCCGTGTATATTCCAGCGCCTCCTGAAGCATGATCCGTACCGTCATAGCATAGTGTACCTTGCCTTGGGTTTCCTCTGCAAGGATCACGCGGCAAGTTCCAAAATCCGCCCTCATCTTGACATCTCCCCAGCGTTCTACAACCCCGGGGGATCCCTGCCCTTTCTCTGTAAACACTCCCTCATGAGTGGGCAGATGCTCCAAATTTTCCGGCTTTACCATCTCTCTTCCTTCAAATACAATACCATTCATCAAATCCGCAAAGATCTCTTTTCGTTCCAACAGCTGATTCACTGCAAGGTTTTGTTCGCCCATTCTTCTCTCCTCATTTCTATCTCGTTAAAAGGTTCACAGCAAGCATGTCCGCTTGGATCGTTGCCCGCAGAAATCAAAAACCCCGCGGGAAGATACAAATTCCATGACACGATAATAAGAAACGCCCAACTTCTGCCTACTCTGCTGTTTTTGAGAAATCAAATGTGCGAAAAGTTTGCCGAAACGGCTTGATCCCTATGGATAGAATAAAAAAGATCTCTAAATTTGGAAAGAATTCATTACGGTAAACATACTACCATTTTTCTTCTCTCTGCACAAGAAACTTTTTCTAAAGAATCCATAAAGACTTCCTCAAAACATCTTCCCAATCTCCTCCTTCGTCTTCAACAGTTCCCCTGCCAGCACCCCGATCCGTTCTTCCGTCATCCGGTCAATGGGTACGGAGATACTGAAGGCATAGGCGCCTCTCCCGGAGGGTTCTGATAAGCTCACCGCCACACACCTCACTCCTCTTTCATTCTCCTCGCGATCCACCGCGTATCCTTTTTTTCGGATTTCCTGGATCTCTTTTTGAAATTCCTGGAATTTCGTGATGGTATGCTCCGTCCTCTGTTCAATCCGGCTGTTTTCCCAGACTGCCTGGATCTCTGCATCCGAAAGATCTGCCAGGATCGCCTTTCCAACCCCGGAGCAATATAAGGGGATCCGATTTCCGATCCTTGAGACCATCTGGATGCTGTTTTGGAAGCACTCGATTTTGTCAATGTAGACCGCCTCATTGCCGTCCCGTTCCACAAAGTGGACGGTCTCACCGGCGCGCTCCATTAATTTTTGCAGATACGGGCGCAGCAGGCTTACCATCTCCACCCGTCCCATGATTTGATTGGCAAGATGGACCACTTTAAAGGTGGGCTCGTATTTGCCAGTTTCCTCTTCCTGCCTGGCATATCCCAGATAGATCAGGGAAGTTACCACCCGGTGGGCTGTGCTTTTGTTCAATTTCAGGCTGTCACTGAGCTCCTTTAATCCCATCGCGCCGTTCTCTGCCAGAAGCTCCAGGGCATGAAACAATCGGTCCGCTACCTGTATCGGATTTTTTTCTTCCATCCGTATCCCTCCGTTCCATAATATGAAACTAATTCTAACACGTTTTCCACACCAGCACAATGCTGGATTCTTCGATATTTCCTACGGTTTTCCCCTTGACTTTTTCTCAAACCTGATTATACTGAAGGTATATAGTTCCGTATTATAAAATATAGTTTCATATTGTGAAACTATATTGAAACTTACATCCGAGAAAGGAGTTTTCCTATGAACACGTTATTAGACCAGATTGAAACATTCGGCGTAGTTCCCGTCGTCGTACTGGATCATGCCGACGATGCCCTTCCCCTCGCCCAAGCCTTGTGTGACGGCCATCTTCCCTGTGCGGAGGTCACCTTTCGCACGGAAGCAGCCAAAGAAGCCATCCGCCTGATGACCAGCCATCATCCTGAGATGCTCATCGGAGCCGGAACGGTCCTCACCACAGACCAGGTGGATTCTGCCATGGAAGCCGGCGCCAGGTTTATCGTAAGCCCGGGGCTCAATCCAAAAGTGGTAAAATACTGCGTGGACCGCAGGATTCCCATCCTTCCGGGCTGTGCCAATCCCAGTGATATGGAGGCTGCCTTGGAATTCGGGCTGAAGGCAGTGAAATTTTTCCCGGCAGAGCAGGCTGGCGGCTTGGCTTACATTAAGGCTGTGGCAGCGCCTTATACCAGCCTTCGCTTTCTGCCCACAGGCGGGATCAATGCTGAAAATCTGAAGGAGTACCTGTCCTATCCCCGCATCCTCGCCTGCGGAGGAAGCTGGATGGTCAAATCCCAGTATATTCACGAGCACCGCTTTGATAAGATCACCAGGCTGACCCGCCAAGCTGTGGAACTGGTACGGGAAATCCGCCGCGAAAGGAGCTGAAGCCAGATGACAAAACCCTATGACCTTCTGACCTTGGGGGAAATTCTTTTGAGGCTTTCCCCCTCCCCTGAGGAACGCCTTTCTTCAGGAGATTTCTTTCGGAAATCGGTGGGAGGCGCGGAATTGAATGTGGCGGCAGGGGCTTCCCTTCTGGGGCTTCGCACCGGCATTCTTTCCAAAATTCCTGACAATGCCCTGGGCGAATACGTTCAAAACCAGATTCAGCTCCGGGGCGTGGACACCCGGTATCTTGCCCTGGATCCTCTGCGCAGCGCACGCCTTGGTATTTATTACTATGAATACGGCTCCTCCCCCCGCAAGCCCCAGGTGGTCTACGACCGGCTCCACACCTCGGCGCGATCCATGACTCTTTCCGATTTTCCGGAGTCCGTCTATTCTTCTGCCCGGTGCTTTCATACCAGCGGCATCACCCTGGCGCTCAGCGAGGATTGCCGCGCCCTCAGCATCGAGATGATCCGCCGCTTCAAGGAGCAGGGAGCGCTGATCTCCTTTGACGTCAATTACCGCTCCAATCTCTGGAGCGGTGAGGAAGCCAGATATTGGATCGAACAGATCCTGCCCCTGGTGGATATCTTTTTCTGCTCCGAGGATACTGCCCGCCTGACCTTCCACAAAGAAGGGGACGCCCGGGAAATCCTGAAGAGCTTCACGGAGGACTATCCCATCTCCATTGTAGCTGCCTCCCAGCGGATCGTACACAGCCCGAAGTGCCACAGCTTCGGCTCCCTCCTTTATCAGGCATCCACGGATACCTTTTATCAGGAGAATCCCTATGAAAAAATTGAGGTGCTGGACCGGATCGGCACCGGAGACGCCTTTGTCGCCGGAACTCTGTATGGGCTTTTGGCTCATTCCATGGATTGTCAGTATGCCCAAAGAATCGGCAACGCTGCAAGTGCCCTGAAACACTCGGTTCCCGGTGATCTTCCCATCTCCCGGCTAAGGGAAGTGGAAACCCTGATCGCAGAACATACAGGCAGCGCTTCCGGTGAAATGGTCCGTTAAAGAAAGAGAGGAACTGCTCAAAGGGTTCCTCTTTTTTTCTGACATGAAATCTTAAGACTATATAAATAATTTCTTCATATTTCTTTACCTTCCATCTGGTATCATCTTGTCAGGAGGGTACTGTTATGAATGACAAAATACTGATTGTAGACGATGAAAAAGAAATCGCAGACCTTGTTGCCCTGTATCTCACAAACGAGGACTTCACGGTCTTTAAATTTTATACTGCCAAGGAGGCATTGGAGTGCATTGAACGGGAAGATCTGGATCTTGCCATCCTGGATGTGATGCTTCCCAATATGAACGGTTTTCAGATCTGCCAGAAAATCCGGGAATCCCATCGCTATCCCGTCATCATGCTCACGGCAAAGGGTGAGGAGATCGACAAGATCACCGGGCTGACCCTTGGGGCGGACGACTATATCACCAAGCCTTTTCTGCCGCTGGAATTGGTGGCACGGGTCAAGGCACAGCTTCGCCGTTACAAAAAATACAACCAGCCCAGTGAAGAGGAAGAGGATGTGCTCATCCATTCCGGTCTGGTCCTGAACATCAAAACCCATGAGTGCTTTCTCAACGAAAAGCCCCTGTCCCTGACTCCCACGGAGTTTTCCATCCTACGCATTCTCTGCCAGCAGAAAGGAAAAGTCGTCAGCGCAGAGCAGCTTTTCCATCAAATTTGGGGAGATGAATACTTTAACAAGACCAACAATACCATCACCGTGCACATCCGGCATCTCCGGGAAAAAATGGGGGATTCCTTTGATTCCCCGAAATATATCAAGACAGTCTGGGGGTGTGGTTACAAAATTGAAGTCTAAGCTTTCTTCCTTAAACAAACTGATCCTTCTTCTAATCGCAGGGGTTCTGCTGTGCAGCGGGCTCCTCTATTTTATTGATGTGTTTTTAAACGGATTTTTCCTGGATTGGTTTGATGGGCAGTTCATGATCACCAGAGAAACGGTGACCAGTACCGGGGAGGCGATTCTGATCCATGAACCTTTGTGGATCCAGGTGAAGATGCTGATTCTGGTGATTGCCTGCGGAAGTGTCGCCTTTGTGACGGTGCTTGTCTGGGGCATTTCCCGGCTCTATGCCCGTTCCCAGGTCCGAAAATCCATCAGCTTCACCGCTCAGTGCATTGAACATTATATGAATCAGGAGCTTCCTTCCTCCCAGGTATTCCCAAAATCCTATGCGGAAGTCTCCTTTCGCATCGTAGAGATCAAGTCCGCCATGCAGCGGCAGGAACAGCTTCAGAAGGAAGAGGTCCAGAGAAAGAATGACCTGATCACTTACCTGGCTCACGACCTGAAAACACCCCTGACCTCCATCATCGGCTATCTGAGCCTGTTAAAGGAGGCTCCCGATATGCCGCCGGAGCAGAAAGCCAAGTATGTATCCATCACCTTTGACAAGGCGTGCCGCCTGGAGACCCTGATCAACGAATTCTTTGAAATCACCCGGTACAACCTGCAGGAAATCATTCTGGAAAAAGAATGGGTGGATCTGACCTTCATGCTGGTCCAGATGGCAGATGAATTTTATCCCATCCTCTCTGCCCATGGAAACACCATCACTCTTTCTGTCCCGGACAACCTTTCCGCCGAGGTGGATCCCGTAAGGCTTGCCAGGGTGTTCAACAACATCCTGAAAAATGCGGTGGCTTACAGCTACGAAGGGACTCCCATCGAGCTTTCCGCCTGGGAGACCCCCACAGAGATCTGTATCTCAATCCGAAACCAGGGCAAAACCATTCCCGCCCACAAGCTGGAAACCATTTTTGAGAAATTCTTCCGTCTGGACGACGCCCGGGTTTCCAATACCGGCGGGGCGGGTCTGGGACTTGCCATTGCAAAAGAGATCGTGACGCTCCACGGCGGAACGATCTCGGCGGAAAGCAAGAACGGCTTGACAACCTTCCTGGTGGTGCTGCCTAGATCCGATTCCAAGAATCCCAACGCCGCCCCTCCCTTGGATATTCCAGACGTCCACGACGGCTGACCGCCTCCTGTACTATTCTTTTTCATATCCATGGTCTTTATAAGCAAGAAGAAATAGAGCGCTTGCCAGCACGGCGGTCGCCGCCAGCACGATTCCGCTTAACAGGCTTAACTGATAGCCCTGCCCTGCCGCATAGCTTTCTGCCATCTCTGCCACCACGCCGGTGAACAAAAAAACGCAGACCTTCTTCAGCTCCGGAATCAGGGAGGAAAATGCCGGGAGCAGAGTCACCAGCAACAGGAAGGGTGTGGACAGCGTGCTTGCCGCCACCTGATTTTTCGTAAAAATTCCAAGAAGCATTCCAAAGATGCACGCCGTCAGGCTTGCCACCGCGGTGATTCCCAAAAACATCCAGAGATTGACCGTTTCCATGGGAATCCCGCTGACCAGCAGTACCAGTACATTCACTGCCATCATGACGGTAAAGATCGGAAGGATGCTTCCGATAAAAAATTCCGCTCCATTGACGGAGGACGTCATCAGGACCCTTAAGGTATTCTTCTCTTTTTCTTCCGCCAGGATCGCGCTGGTCAGGAAGATTCCCATACTGCCAATGTTGAAGGTCAGACCGAAATTCAGGATATAGCCGGATACAAAGCTGTTGACCTCCCCGCCTCCCATGGACTTAAAAGCAAACCTCAGCACCACCGCCAGCACAATGATAAAGATCGGCATCACTGCCATGTTCCCGTTTGCTATGGCACGGAACTTGACTCCCAAAATGGCAGCCACTTTATGAAAATGAATCTTGCTTCTCATGTCTCATTCTCTCCTCTCTATGACAATGCTTCCCCGGTAAGCTTTAAGAATACGGTCTCCAGGGTCGGCTCCAGGGAATGGATCGTGGCGATCCGGTTCTCGCTCATCCACTGCCTGATCTTTCCGGCATTTTCCGCCGTCTGATCCAGGATCAGTTCCTGCGTATCATCCAGCAGCACACGGTATTTTTTATCCGTATTGTATTTCAGGCAGATCTGTTTCGGAGCTCCGATCTCCACAATCTCCCCCTGGCTAAGAAGCGCCACCCGGTCGCAGATCTTGGACGCTTCCTCCATATTATGGGTGGTCAGAAAAATTGCTGTCCCCTCCGCTTTCAATTCCAGAAGAAGCTGGTGGATGGAAAGCGCTGTAGAGGGATCCAGACCGCTGGTGGGTTCGTCCAGGAAGAGCACCTTGGGGCGGTGCAGAATGGCTCTCGCCAGGACCAGTCTCTGGGTCTGCCCCTTGGAAAGCTTTCCCGCTTTCTTTTTCCGGTGTTCGTAGAGCCCCACCCTCTTTAACAGCTCCTCGATCCTGCCCGGATCCACCTTCAGGATCCTTGCAAAATAGAGCAGGTTATCATAAACCGTCATTCTCTCATAGATGCCGCTCTGATCGGTGACGATCCCGATCTGTTCATAGATCGTCTCGTCAATGTTCCTGGCATTGATCCCCAGAATGTAAGCGTCTCCCGATGTGCTTAGAAGCTGTCCGGTGATGATCTTGATGGTTGTGGTTTTCCCCGCGCCGCTGGGACCTAAAAATCCTAAGATCTCTCCCCGTTGAAGAGTGACGCTGATATCCTTTAACGCTTCTTCCGTTCCAAAAGTTTTAGAAATGTGTTCCAATCGGATATAGGTGTGTTCCATGTTGTACCTCCTTTTTTTGCTTTCGACACTGCCACTATAGCACGGCTTTTCCTCTCCGTGTGAAAATCGTCCTGAACGGTTTTTTTCACTTCCTGAACGGAGGATGGGATGGCAGCGGATTTCCGGGCTTAACGCGTAAAAAATCCCCTGGTTTGCTTCCTTAAAAACAAACATCCAGAACAGCAAACCAAGGGATTCTCTATATTTCTCCGCATGTTCAGGAGATCTTCAGCTCCTGCACAAATTCCCGCCCATGAACCCTGGTCATGGACGCCACATTCCGGTATTTCTTCAAAATCCGCTCCAGGCTGGCAAGCCCCAGCCCACGGTCGTTCCCTTTGGAGGAATACCCTTCCTGAAAAATCTTCCGAACATCCACTTCCTGACGGATGGTATTGCCCACCAGGATCGTCAGGCATTCCTCCTGCCGGCTGAAGATAAGCGTCACACTGCCGTCGCGCTGTCCGCTCACCGCCTCGATGGCGTTGTCCACCAGGATTCCCACACAGCGGTTCAGGTCCAGGGGATTCATGGCGATCTCCTCAACGGGATGCATCACCTCCAGCTGGCAGCGGATTCCCAGTTCCTGCATTTTAGCCATTTTGGAGAGGACCAGGCTTTTCAGCTCTGCCTGGCAAAGATTGGCGATCTGAGTGGTCTGCTGGATCTGCCTTCCCACGGAATCGTCGAAGTTCTCAGCCGTATCCTTCAGAAATTCCAGCACGCCGTCCGTATCTCCCTCCTTTGCCTTCAGCATCATCCCGGAGATCACATTCTTGTAATCGTGGCGGTACATCCGTACCTCTTTCTGCAGCTCTTCCAGACTTCCAATATACATCTGCTGCTGCAAAAGGACCATCTCCTGCAGTTCCTCCCTCTGCCTGTGCCTGGTATAAAAGGTCAGATACAAAAGGAGCATCAGAAACAGGGCGGTGAGCAGCCAAGTCTGATAGGGCATCATCTCCATGATCCCGGAAAGCCAGTTGGAAAGAAGCATATATCCGTAATAGGATTCCGACAACAGCAAAGCCGCCGCCAGCAAAAATATTTTTGTGGAACGCTTTCTTGAAAAATATTCCAGGCCGTCCGAAACCCGAAGCTTCCGAAACAGTTTTCCAAGCCCAAAGCACAATACCACGCACAACCCCGCCGCCAAGATACTGGCAAAAGCGAACTTCCCCGAAATCACAAGGGAACCGGTATAGATCTGATAATAGCAGAAATATCCGATGCAGGACGCCGTAATCCCCCGGCAGAGCTCCCTCTCATAGAGCAGCAGGATCGCTGCCGTATTCACGGTCAGCCCAAAAAGATCCGCCCAAAAAGTGATCCCCCAATCCCCATTGGAATAAAACGCCAGCAAAAAGACAACGCTCCCGGCTGTAACGTCCAGAAGAATGGAGGAAACGATCATCTTTTTCCATGGCAGAGGGTAATCCAAGAGCGACAGCGTCAGGATGAAAAATGCCATTTCCGTAAAAAAACTGCTGCCCATATAAACCAAATAAAACCGCATCATGGGATCCATTCCTTCTTCCTCCTCACTCTGTCAAAAGCTTCAGAAGCCTGGATTTCATATTCCTTGCCACCAGGCAGCGGCTTCCGTCCTTCATGATCAGCGCATTCTCTTTCAAAAGCAATTCTTTCACCTGATTTAGATTGATCAGGTAGGCGCGGTGGGAACGAAAAAAGGAATCTCCCAGCTCATCTCCGATCTCCGTTAAGTTTCCTGGAAATTCTATTGTTTCCTGGCTGGCATAGAGGATCACCTTATGTGCTCTGGGAGAAGTCTCAAAATAATAAATTTCATCCACAGGAATCTGCCTGACGGTATCCAGAAAGCGAATCGTATAGTAAGCGCGCTCCCCTTTCTTTCCCTGGGCTTCCAGGCGCTTCACCACCTCCGAGAGACAATCCGCGATGGAAGAACGCATCCGCTCGCCATCTCCCTTCACAATATAATCCATCGCCTCGATATGGTACTGGAAGGTACGAAATGCCATATTTGCAAAGGACGTGATATAAATGATCGTACTGCCTCCATCCAGCGCCCGAATTTTCTTTCCCAGCTCAAAGCCGTCCATGGCGCTCCCCTTCAGCTCCACATCCAGAAAATAGATGCTGCCTCCGCCATCCTGCCCGCATAGGTTCAGGAGCTCTTCCGGATTTCCGGTGCTTCTTACAATCTCCATATCGTAGCCGTGGATCAGGATCTGGCGCTGTATGATGGTCTCGATCTCCTGACGGACCCAGGGTTCGTCGTCGCATAGATAGATGTTTATCATGTATGTAGTTCTCCTAGTCAAAAATACAACGACATTATAGCATTCTGTGTGGGAGATTTCTATAGGTTCTTAAGCAGAAAAATGGAGAGCTTTTTCACTCTCCATGATCTCCAAAACTATCCTTTTCTTTCCAATTTCACTTAACTTATTGATTAGGCTGCAATGGCAATACAGCGCAATGTTCCATCTGACAGTTTCTTAGCATCCACTACTTCTGCGGCTGTCATATAACGTTCTCTCAAGGCAAAGATAACGTCATCCAATTTTAAGTGTTCCAGAGACGAATAGCAAGCATAGGGAGAAAAGAAAAAAGGAACCCAGCAGCCGGTGAAGGCCAGCGGGTTCCTGTCCTTTATTCCTTTGGTATGACGAACTTATAGCCGGTATGGATATAAACATGTTTCACAGCAAAGAAAAGCAGTCCGCTTTTACAGATTGCTTTTCCTATCACTGACTCGTTCCATTAAAATTTGCTTGGTGAATAACGAACTATTACCACAATCACCATCTTTTTCGTCTCATCAATACGGAATATCACTGTGTAGTTCTCCACAAAGAGCTGCCTGTATCCCTTAAAGCCCTGCTCATCAATTTGACGCTGTATTTATCCAAAATGTTTTCTCCTTAATGAAGCCAGCGCCTTCTGTGCATCATAAAGCTGTCCATCTCTTTCAAATTCGCTCTCTGCTTCTGAAATTGCGGTATCTATGGCTGCATTTTCCACCATTGATTCATACGTCTCAATGCTCATTATCACCAGATC
>DVFT01000002.1 GCA_018713105.1 Candidatus Limivivens merdigallinarum
TACAGCGAGTCGGCTTACAGAATGGAAGATATGAAGCAGAACCATATCATGATCGCAGACAATAAACTTTTGGATGAAGTGTATGAGTTATGAGGAATGAGTCATGGACAATGTATTTATAGAGGAAAACGGAGCGTACAGCATTGACTGTACAAATGCTCTATGGGCATCTGATAAAATACATAGGGATTATCAGAATGCAGGAATACACATCAATGATGTGGATTTTCTGATAGAAGATGTGAGTCATATTTTTATGGTGGAATATAAGAATGCAAATCTTCCTAATGCAAGCAAACCAGAGGCATTCAATCCGTTTGCAGATAAAAAAATATCGGTTGCGGCACGGAAGTTTTACGATTCCCTGCATTATTTAAGATTGTTAGGGAAAGAGAAACCCGTACAGTATATTTATATATTGGAATATCCCAATAGTGATATAACCATGAGGAAAAGGCTTCGGAATCGTCTGAAATTAGAGCTGCCTTTTGCACTTCAGGAAAAGATTGGGCAGGGAAAAAAACTGATCGATAAAGTAGAGGTAGTATCCATTTCAGAGTGGAATGAAGATTTGAACTATGGAAAATATCCAATAAAAGAAATACGCAGCTGAGCCCCTGCCTGCATCGGCGCAGCCGCAGAAAAGAAAGAAAAAAACGGAGGGAGAAACCTATGAAAAAGAAAATCTGGAAACTGGGATTGCTGGCGCTTTTCTGTCTTTGCCTTTTAGGGATTGTTCAGGGAAACCGGGCAGAGGCGGCAAGGAGAGTGAGGAAGGTCACCGTCAAAGCGCCGTTCGGCTTTAAAGTCAAGGACTATGACCGGAACTATGTCCGGCTTACCTGGAAACGTCCCGCAAAGTCTACCGGCGTCTTTGTCTACATTTACGATACCAAAACCAGGAGATATAAACGGGTGGCAAGAAGCCGAGGAAACTCTGTGACCTTGCAGGGGCTGGAGGAAGGAAAGCGCTATGTGTTTGCAGCCAGAACTTATTATAAGAAGGGCGGCAAAACCTATTACAGCAAGTACACAAAGAAGGTGGCTGTCCGTCTGAAGAAGATTCCCACAAAGAGGGCGACTACCCTGAAGAAATTCCTTACCAATGCCATCAAGCCTCTGGGGAAGACCCTGTATGTCTGGGGAGGCGGCTGGGGCGATCTGGGAGGAAGCAAGGAGGCGAGAACCATCGGCGTCAGTTCCTCCTGGGCGCGGCTTTTTAAACAGTCAGATGCCAGCTACAGCTATCAGAGTACCCTGTATCAGAGCGGCAAAGGACTGGATTGTTCCGGATATGTGGGATGGTGTCTGTACAACGCCCTGTATACCAAAAGCGGAAACAATGGGTTTGTGCGAAAGGCGGAAACCATGGCAAAATATTATGCGGGCTTGGGATGGGGGGATTATATTCCGAAAAGATCTGTGAAGGATTATAAGCCGGGGGACATTTTGAGCTCCAACTGCAGCGACTGCGGTCATGTATGGATTTCTTTAGGCACCTGTGAGGACGGAAGCGTGGTTGTGCTCCACTCCACCAGCAACGGAGGCGTGCAGCTTAGCGGCACGGTCAGCGACGAAGGAGAATATGACAGCTATGCGTCTCGTATGGCGAAATTTTATATGGAACGTTTTTATCCGGAATGGGCGAAACGCTATCCAGATGGGTATGACCGCCCGGCCAATTACCGCAGCCATTACTGCCAGCTTCGCTGGGATGTAAGCGGAAGCTCTGTGATGACGGATCCAGACGGCTGGCAGGATCTGTCCGCAGAGGAAGTGCTGACCCGGCTGTTCGGGGTGAAACCAGAAATTGAAAAATACAATGCGGAAGAAGAGAGCGAAGCCCCGGAGACGGAAGAGGAAACGGAATGGAATATTGTGGTGGGGTGATACGGTGTATCGGTGCGCTTTGCGGCAGGAGGTGACACAATGGAATTGTCAGAACTGACGGCATATGCCGAGAAAAAATTTCATATGCGGGAGCAGCATAAATGGAGTGAATTTCCGGGCTTTTCGGTTCTGGCTGATCCGAATACGGGAAAATGGGTTGCTCTTCTTATGCGTCAATGGGATTTCGATACCGGAATGGAAATCCAGCGATGTGATATGAAATGTGGGCGGCAATGCTTATCGGAACGATCCGCCGCCTATCTGTCAATGCCTTTTCGCATGAAAGGCGAGAAATGGGTGGGTGTGAGATTTGAAGACAGTACAGATCCTGATGTCGTCTACCGGCTTTTGGACCGCGCAGTCTATTCGGGAGAAGGGCGGGGCTATACGATCGTGCTGGAGGAAACGGCAGTCCCTCCTACGATGATACAGGGGGAAACGGCAGTCCCCCATACGACGATACAGAGGGGCACGGCAGTCTCCCATGCGACGATACAGAGGGGCACGGCAGTCCCCCATACGACGATTCAGGAGGGAATGACGGTCCCTCCTACGATGATACAGGAGAAAATGGCAGTCCCCCATACGACGATTCAGGAGAAAGTGCCCGTCCCTCCTACGATCGTACTGGAAGAAACGCCTGCCCCTCGCACGATCGTCTGCCAGGATACCGCCATACCTCCAGCAGGCACACGGTTTTCCAGGGCAATCGAGAGAGTGCCGGACAAGATCCGGGCAATGAAAAAGCTGTACGGGTATCGAAACGGGTCTTTCGCGGAAAAATGCAGGAACTTTTACCGGCAGGGGAAGTTCATGGAGGATTATGAGGACGATGCCCCCTGGGATGGAGCGTACAGGCATTATTTTCCAACCTATCACGATCTGGATATCCGGCAGCTTCGGGGATATTTTACCTGGCGCACCCGTGTCAGGAAAGGTGAATTTTCCGACATCGCCGTATCCCTCGCCTATCTGTATTTGTATGAACTGCTCAATGGAATCGGGACCTCCTCGGCGGAAGACGGCTTAAAGAAGATGCAGGAATTTGAAGCAGGTTTTCTGGATTCCGGGATGGGAGATCCCACAATGCGCAGAAATCTGCATCGCTGGATGCTGGAATATGCAGTGGTTCACAATGTTTTGCCAGAGGTTGCCAGCAATTATATAGACTCCGCAATCCTGGAAAAAGATCAGGCACTTGCCATTCTAAGGAACCCGAAAGAATCCACGGATAAAGAACTGTTTTCCGCTCTTTGTACGTTCGCAGGCAAAAAACTGGAACAGTCCCAGGTGATAAAAAAAGGAAAAGAAAAGGGCATCCACTTATTTGCAGAGGTTTGGCGCCATACGGCAGAAGCCGCTCCATTTCGGGAGGGGAAAATTTTTTTCACGGAGTGTTTCGGGGAACAGAAAAGCTACCCGTGGCGTCCGCTGGCAAATGCCGTCTATTGGGAGAAACATCCCCACCCCAATGCAGATTATGTGCTGGACGAGTGCAGGAGCTATCACTGCCGGCGCGGTGTATGGCAGGAGGAGCGGTACGACAATCTGTATTTTGACAGAAAGAGATTTCATGCCCTGCTCCATGAGACAGACCGGCAGCTGCGGAGATACCTGAAAACCGGGTATTACCTCCAGGAAAATCCAGAGGAGGCTTGGGCGGCGCTTTATGTGGAGCAGGTTCTGGAAGCTGAAAGGCAGGCCGAGATCGAGGCTGCGAAGCCGAAGATTACCATCAATATTTCCAATCTGGATCAGATCCGGCACGACGCGCTCCTTACAAGAGACAGCCTCCTCACGGAGGAAGAGATGGACAGACCGGAAGATAACAGACGGGAAAAACAGCAGCAGATAGGAGAATTTTCCAAATTGGGAAGGGCAGCCATAAGAGGAAAAGCTGCTCAACCGGAAAGAATAGCAATAAGGGAAGAAGTTGTCAACCCGGGAAGGACAGCCATAAAGGAAGAAGGAGCCGTCAACCTGAACAGGACAGCCGTAAGGGAAGAAGCTGTCACCCCGGAAAGCACAACCATACCGAAAGTCGCATCCGAAGGAACTGCCCAAATGGAAGAATGGGACTTCTCCGATCCTACGGACAGTGCGTTCCCCGCGCTCAGCGAACCTTATAAGCAGATCCTTTGGAACCTCCTTCATGGAAAATCCGTGGATGCGTATCTGAGAGAAAACTATCTGATGCCTTCGGTCGTTGCCGATTCGATCAATGAGGCTTTTTTCGATGAGATCGGCGACAACGTCCTCGAATGCGACGGTGATACGATCGCCATTGTGGAGGACTACAGAGAAGAAATCCTGCAAATGCTGGGAGGTAAGGACAGATGAATCAAGACAAGAAAAAAGTACCCAGGCGAATTTCACAGACGATCCTGAATTCCCTGAAAGGAGGCGTGGTTCCAAGGATCGGGCTTCCTTACATTACCGTGGGGAGGAAAAATGAGATTGAAGCTCTGCTGCATGATGTGGACATCATTTCGGAAGGCGGAGCCTCTTTTCGGTTTATTGTAGGCAGGTACGGATCGGGAAAAAGCTTCCTGATCCAGACGATCCGAAACTATGTCATGGATAAAGGGTTCATTGTGGCTGACGCGGATCTGTCGCCGGAACGGCGGCTCATGGGAACCAGGGGACAGGGGCTGGCAACGTACCGGGAGCTGATTGGCAACCTTTCCACCAAAACAAAACCCGAGGGCGGGGCGCTCACCCTGGTGCTTGACCGGTGGATCAGCAGCGTACAGACGGAGGCTGTGCGGGAGACGGGACTGGAACCCGGAAATCCCATGCTTACAAAGGCGGTGGATCAAAAAATCTATGGGGTGACCTCTGCAGTCAGCGAGCTGGTGCATGGGTTTGAGTTTGCGAGGCTTTTGTCCATCTATTACCACGCTTATGTGGAGGGCGATGATGAGAGGAAAATGAAAGTGATCCGCTGGTTCCGCGGTGAATATGCTTTAAAACGGGAGGCAAAGGAAGAACTGGGAGTCAACATGATCATCACAGACGACGACTGGTACGACTATCTGAAGATCTTTGCCGTATTTTTCCGGCTGGCGGGGTATGCGGGGATGATGCTGATGATCGACGAACTGGTCAATCTCTATAAGATTCCCAATGCCATTACCCGCCAGTATAATTACGAGAAATTATTGACGATGTACAATGATACCATGCAGGGGAAAGCCAGGTACTTAGGTATCCTCATGGGCGCGACACCTCAGGCGATGGAAGATAAGCGGCGAGGTGTATACAGTTACGAAGCGCTCCGCTCCCGCCTGACAGAAGGAAAGTTTTCAAAACCGGGTGTCAGGGATCTGCTGGCTCCTGTGATCCGCCTGGAACCGCTGACGCCGGAGGAAATGCTGGTGCTCTGTGAGAAGCTTGCCCACATGCATGGAGATCTCTATGGGTATGAGAGAAAGGTGGGCACCGATGAGCTGGCAGACTTCATCAAGCTGGAATATGGACGGATCGGAGCGGACCAGAATATTACGCCCCGGGAGGTGATCCGGGACTTTATTGAGCTTTTGGATCTTTTGTATCAGAATCCTGGTATGGAGATGGACGAACTGCTTCAGTCCGAGGATTTCAGCTATGCGAAATCAGAGGCGGTTTCCGACCAGGCGGATAAAAATTACGCGGAGTTTACGATATGATGGATGTGTTCAAACGATATGCGCCGTTTATTCAGGATTACATTTACCGTTCCGGATGGCAGACGCTGCGGAGCGTGCAGAACGCAGCGGGGGAGGCGATTTTTGGCACCGAGGACAATGTGCTCCTCACCGCATCCACCGCCTCGGGCAAGACGGAGGCGGCATTTTTCCCGATCCTGACTTTGATGGAGGAAGATCCTCCGAAAAGTGTGGGCGTGCTCTATATCGCCCCTTTGAAAGCGCTCATCAACGACCAGTTTGGAAGGCTGAACGAACTGTGCCAGGAGGCGGGGATTCCCGTGACACGCTGGCACGGGGACGCACCCCATTCCCAAAAGCGCAGATTGCTGAAAAAGCCCTCCGGCATTTTGCAGATCACCCCTGAATCTTTGGAATCGCTGATGATCAATAAGCACATGGAGATCCCTTCCTTGTTTTACGACCTGCGGTTCATTGTCATTGACGAGATCCATTCCCTTCTGCGGGGCGACCGTGGGATGCAGACCTTCTGTCTCATCGAACGCCTTTGTAAGTTGGCGGAATCAAGCCCCAGGCGGATTGGTCTTTCCGCGACTATCGGCAATCCCGAGGCAGCGGGACGTTTTCTCGCTGCAGGCAGCGGGCGTCCTACGATCATTCCAAGGCTTGAGGGAGGAAAGGAAGTATGGCGTCTGTCTATGGAGCATTTCTTCAACTCCGCTCCCCAGGCGGATGAAGACAAGCTGGATGTACCGGAGGCTTTGAGCGTGGAAGCTCCTACGGACACGGCTCCAAAAGCGGCTGATCCAGGGATCGGCTATATTTTCGAGCATACCAGGGGAAAGAAATGTTTGATCTTTACCAATTCCCGGGAAGAATGCGAGGCGGTCTGCCAGAATCTTAGGCAGTATTGTGAAGTGAATCACGAACCGGACCGGTTTCTCATTCACCACGGCAACCTTTCCGCTTCCTATCGGGAGAGCGCGGAGGAGGAGATGAAGGATGACGATTCCCTGATCTCCGTCTGCGCCACCGCCACCCTGGAACTGGGTATTGACATCGGAAGGCTGGAGCGGGCCTTTCAGATCGACGCGCCGTTCACAGTATCCGGGTTTCTGCAGCGGATGGGAAGGACCGGCAGAAGGGGAGACCCGTCTGAAATGTGGTTTGTCATGCGTGAGGACCACCCGGAGGCAAGAGCTATGCTCCCGGACATGATCCCCTGGTATCTGATTCAGGGCATCGCATTGGTGCAGCTCTATCTGGAGGAGCGGTTTGTGGAGCCGCCGAGAACGGGAAGGCTGCCCTACAGCCTGCTCTACCACCAGACGATGAGTACCCTGGCGTCCTGCGGGGAGATGACTCCCGGAGAGTTGGCGTCCCGGGTGCTATCACTGTCCTGTTTTGGGCGGATCTCCCAGGAGGATTACCGGGTGCTGCTGCGGCATCTTTTGGAGATCGACCATATCAGCCGGACGGAAAACGGAGGTCTGATCCTGGGACTTTCCGGGGAGCGGATCGTGAACAATTATAAGTTCTACGCGGTCTTTCAGGAAAATGTGGAGTATTCCGTGCGGTCAGGACCGGAGGAGCTTGGTACCATTGTAAAGCCGCCTCCTGTGGGGGACAAAATCGCCATTGCCGGCAGAGTCTGGGCGGTAGACGAAGTGGACCACAAGAAAAGGGAGGTCTACTGTACCCTTGTAAAAGGGAACATTCCGGCATATTTCGGCGATGTGGCAGGCGATATCCATACCCGCATCCTGGAACGCATGTACGGTGTGCTGGATGAAGAGAAGAACTATCCGTATTTGATGCGCCATGGGGTATGCAGGCTTTCGGACGCCAGGGACAGCTTTCACAAATCCGGGATGAAAGAGCGTCCTCTGGTACATTTAGGCGGAAATATGTGGGCATTGTTCCCGTGGCTTGGCAGTTTCTCATTCCTTGCACTGGAACGGTTTCTAAAGATCCGCTGCGGCAAACGGCTGGGGCTCAAGGGGTTAAATCCTTCCAGACCCTATTATCTGCAGTTTACCATGAAAGTCAGCGAGAAGGAATTCTACCGGATTACGGCAGAGGAAGCGGCAAAGGATTTCGACCCGATCGAGCTTGTCTATCCCAAAGAGGTGCCGGTTTTTGAAAAATATGACGAATATGTGCCCGCAGAGTTGGTCCGCAAGGGCTTTGCCCTTGGTGTTCTGGATGTCGAGGGAATGAAGGGGAAGGTGCTCGGATGGAGAAAGTATGCCGAGTAGGTTAGGATGAAAAAACGGATTCCTGCATATACTGGACAAAAGCAGATGGAGCGATGCTATGAACGACCAAAAGATCGAAAATCTATTGAACCTCGCCTTGGATGCCACGATGCGGGAACGGGAGCATTCGGAGCGGCTGAATGTAGGGTATGACCTGGCGGACAATACCTGGGATCTCATTGTCCGTTACAGCGGGGATCTTTCGGGGCTTCTGGAAGCGGGGATCCAGGCTGTCCCTCTGATTGGAGGCTATGCCATTGTTACGCTGAAGGAGCAGGAGATTCCCTTGCTGGCATCCCTGAAGGAAATTGAATACATCGAGCAACCAAAGAGGCTGCTTTTCTCTGTCAACCAGGGGAAAGCAGCCTCCTGCATTACCGCGCTGCAGTCCGGCAGTTACCGGCTGTTTGGACAGGGCACCCTGGTTGCGGTCATTGATTCAGGCATTGACTATACGCATCCGGACTTTATCAACGAGGATGGGAGCAGCCGGATCCTGTCCCTGTGGGATCAGACCATCCCCGGAAACCCGCCGAAAGGGTACCGGATCGGGAGCGAATACGGCAAAGAACAGATCGATGAGGCACTGAGAGCAGGTGCTGAGGGAGGCAATCCCGCACAGCTGGTGCCGTCCAGAGATACCTCCGGGCATGGAACCCAGGTGGCGGGGATTGCAGCAGGAAACGGCAGGGCGTCGGGAGGACGGTACCGAGGCGTTGCATCGGAGAGCGAGCTGATCGTGGTGAAGCTGGGATTTCCAAGGGTGGATTCCTTTCCCAGGACAACGGAGCTGATGCAGGCCGTGGATTATTGTGTAAAAAAAGCGATGGAGGCCAAAAAGCCTGTGGCGGTCAATGTAAGCTTTGGGAATGTGTATGGTTCCCATGACGGCAATTCCCTGCTGGAGACGTATCTGGACGCAGTTTCAAGTTTCTGGAAGAATGTGATCGTGGTGGGAACCGGAAACGAGGGGAGCGGGGGCGGGCATACGTCAGGGAGGCTCCTGGAGGGGCAGACATTGGAGGTGGAACTGGGGATTGGAGCGTATGAGCCGTCGCTGAACCTCCAGCTGTGGAAATTTTATACGGATGAGTTTGATATTTATCTCATACATCCGGAAGGCATGACGGCAGGTCCTTTTCAGGAACGCCTGGGAGCACAAAGGTATATTTTGGGGAATACGGAGCTTCTGGTTTACTACGGAGAGCCAAGTCCCTACAGCGTCAACCAGGAGATCTATGTGGATTTCCTGCCTGAATCCACTTATATCGACAGCGGAGTGTGGAAAATTCGGCTGGTTCCAAGAAGGATTGTGGATGGAAATTTCAACATCTGGCTCCCTGGGGAGGCGGCGAGAAATCAAAGTACCCGCTTCTTTGCGCCAAGTCCGGCGCTTACGATCACGATTCCATCTACGGCAAGAAAGGTGCTGTCTGTGGGAGCGTACGATTCCAGGCTCATGACCTATGCGCCTTTTTCCGGCAGAGGATGCCCGGACTGCCCGGGACGGAGCCGGAAACCGGACCTGGTGGCGCCGGGAGTGGGGATCACCACCGTTTCGCCGGGAGGCGGTTATACCCAGGTGACGGGAACCTCCTTTGCCACGCCGTTTGCTACGGGAGGCGCTGCCCTTCTCATGGAGTGGGGGATCGTTAATGGAAATGACGCATATCTTTACGGGGAGAAGGTGAAAGCTTATCTGATCCGGGGGGCGAGACCGCTGGCGGTCGAGAAGGAATATCCCAATGCCAGGCTGGGATGGGGAACCTTATGTGTGCGAGAAAGCCTGCCGGTGTAACTTTGCAGGTTCAGCTCCTCGGCAGAACGGTGATGGCAGTCGGAGCGATTTCCAGGGCAAAAGACCAAAAGAAAAGGCGAAGAGACCTATGGCAAATTTGCGGTTGAAGAAATTGATTTTAGAAGTTGTTGACAATCAGCTGCAAAGCGGCAATCCACCGCTTTACAGGAACCCGGATATCCCGTATAATGGGAGAAAACGGCGGTTGATCCCTGATCACCGCGAAAAAGACAAAAGGAGACGCATTATGGATGAAGTGCAAAGAAGAAAAATCAGGATGCGGATCAGCACCGTATCTCTTGTGGTACTGCTGGTGGCAGCAGTCTGTCTGATCGGAGGGTTACTTGCGGGATTTCTGCCGCCTGTGGCTTTCCGGGTGGGAATCGGAATCCTCCTGTTCCTCTATTGGTTTGTCAATGATATTCTGGAGGCTAAGCTTACCAGAATTTTGGAGGATGCTACTCTGGAACAAAGGAAATCTTATACCAAATATGTCCTTTTTGACGCGGTCGGCTACATTGGTCTTGCTTATTTTGCTTTTTCCATAGGTGAGAATTCCTCCGCAGGTCTGGTGGGTGTGGTCATCTATGCGCTGACCATGAGCATGAAACGCAAGATGCAGGAAGAGTTCGATTATCTGGGAAAGGTGGCAAGAGGAGAGATCCAGCCGGAGGAAAATGAGGAGCCGGAAGAAAACGAAGAAGCAGAAGAAGGTGACAGTATAGAGACAGACGAGGAAAGCAAGCGGCTGAAGGAGACAAAGGAACCGGCGGAAAACGAAAATCCGAAGGAAAACAAAGAAACGGAGTAAAACGAAAAACCAATGGGCGTCCGGCATATACTGTAGGGATGTGAGAAGGACGGTTTCTATTGGATGAGAAAGATGTATTGGAAGGGGATTGCGGCATCCTTTTTCATTGTTTTGGCGGTTTCCGCAATCTCTTATAACGCGACGGAAACGACAGATGCACCCGCAGGGCGGGCAAAAGAAACGCACCAGCCAGAAGAAAACCCGGAACAGTCAGAGGAAAAACCAGGGCAGCCAGAAGAAGGAGATGCAAGACAACAGGCGGCAGAAGAACTGCCGCCTGAAATTGCTTTAACCTTTGACGACGGTCCGCATCCGGTCTATACGCCCATGCTTTTGGATGGGTTGAAGGAAAGGGGAATAAAGGCAAGCTTTTTCCTGATTGGGAAGAACATAGAAGGGAGAGAAGACATTGTCAAACGGATGGACGAGGAGGGGCATCTGATTGGAAACCATACCTATTCCCATGTCAAGCTGACCAGCTTAAGTGTGTCGGATGCCTGTGAGGAGCTCTTAAAGACCAGCAGGCTGGTAAAAAGCATTACCGGGCATGGTACGGAGTTTATGCGTCCGCCCTTTGGGGAATGGGAGAAGGTGATGGAATGCGGCATTGGGATGTTTCCGGTGCTGTGGAATGTGGATACCAGGGATTGGACGACGGAAAATGTCAGCGAGATCATCCGCCGCGGAACCAGTGGGATTAAGGATGGTTCTATGATCCTGATGCATGACTACTATGAATCCTCCGTGGAGGCGGCGCTCAAAATCGTAGATACTCTGGAGGCAAGAGGATTTGTCTTTGTGACAGTGGATGAGCTGCTGCTGGAGTGAAAGGAGGGCTTTTGCGGACAGGAAGGCAGGCTGCGGATGGAGACGTTTACATTTGGAAGATTGAGGAGGAAAACGAAAAAAGATGGATTTATTTGAATATGCCAGAAGCAAAGAGATGGAGAAGGAATCTCCGCTTGCCGTCAGGCTGCGCCCACGGACGCTGGAAGAGGTGGTGGGGCAGCAGCACATCATCGGGAAAGACAAGATGCTGTACCGGGCGATCAAGGCGGATAAGCTGAGTTCCATTATTTTTTACGGACCGCCGGGAACCGGGAAGACGACGTTGGCAAAAGTGATCGCCAATACCACAAGCGCGGAATTCACCCAGGTCAACGCGACTGTGGCGGGGAAAAAGGACATGGAGGAGGTCGTGAAGAAGGCGAAGGATCTCTTGGGGATGTATGGAAAGAGAACAATCCTGTTCGTGGATGAGATTCACCGCTTCAATAAAGGACAGCAGGATTACCTGCTCCCATTCGTGGAGGATGGAACGCTGATCCTGATCGGAGCGACCACAGAAAACCCTTATTTTGAGGTGAACAGCGCTCTGATTTCCCGTTCCGTGATCTTTCAGCTGGAGCCCTTGGGAAAGGAAGACATCAAGATCCTGATTCAGCGGGCAGTCTATGATCAGGAGCGGGGGATGGGAAGCTATCAAGCTGTGATAGAGCCGGAGGCGGAGGAGTTCCTTGCGGATATTGCGGGAGGAGACGCCAGACAGGCGATCAACGCCATTGAGCTGGCAATCCTGACCACAGAACGCGGGAAAGATGGCAAAATCCATCTGACGGAGGAGGTGGTCTCGGAGTGCATCCAGAAACGGGTGGTCCGCTACGATAAGACAGGAGACAACCATTATGACACCATCTCTGCCTTTATCAAGAGTATGAGAGGCTCGGATCCTGATGCAGCGGTGTATTATCTTGCCAGGATGCTCTATGCAGGGGAGAGCGTCACCTTTATCGCGCGCCGGATCATGATCTGCGCCTCTGAGGATGTGGGAAATGCGGACCCGCAGGCGCTCGTTGTGGCGGTGGCGGCATCCCAGGCTGTGGAACGGGTGGGAATGCCGGAGGCGCAGCTGATCCTGTCGCAGGCTGCCATCTATGTGGCGACAGCGCCAAAGAGCAATTCCTGCACCAATGCCATTTATGACGCCATGGAAGCGGTGAAATCGGCCAAGGCGACGATCCCGCCGTACCTTAGGGACGGTCATTATTCCGGAGCACAGAAGCTTGGGAATGCCATCGGATACGAGTACGCCCATGATTATCCCAAGCATTTCTCGAAACAGCGGTATCTGCCTCAGGAGCTGGGAAATACGAAATTTTACCGTCCAAGTGAGAATGGATATGAGAAAGAGATTGAGGAGTATCTGAATTGGCTCCATGAGGAATGATGCTACAATAATGTGTTCATCAAATACTGATAAACCTCCTGGCATTTTTTCTCCCAGTGGTCGCAGATGGCAATCGCCTGCTCTTTGTCAGGGACACTGATGGTCAGATCGATCAGATCCCCTTTCCGTTCCTTCACCTCCAGGTGTACGGAATATTCCCCGCCGGTATTTTTGTAATAGTCCGCTACGATAGCAGCCTCGTTCCTGAGTTCCATCTTGTTGTCTTCAATGTACTGGTCAATATCTGCCATGATGGCGGGACCGATCTTTTTCCCGAAGTATTCCAGAGTCTGTTCTCCATCTTCCGTGATGAAATACTGGGTGGCGTTGCGCACCTTCTGTTCCCGAAGGAGACCTGCCTCCACCAGTTCGGATAAAGCCTGCTGGACATTGAAGTAGGAGGTGTATTCCTCCTCCACGATAAATGCGGAAATCTGTCCGTTAGTCAGCGGAAAATTCACTTTTTTCAGCAGATAAAGAATGATAAGTTTGTACAGTGTCAATGAGTCTGACATTCGATTCCCTCCTGACGATTCTATGGTCTTGCAGCATACAGCCTTCCCTGGAAGGTATGCTGCTCCTTCATCTGATGGTGTATTTGGTTTAAGACGCTTCTCTTGCGGCTGCTCCACAAGGGAGCGATCAGAAGTTCCTTTGGTCCGTCGCCGGTGAGACGATGAACGACGATTTCAGGGGAGAGGTGCTCAAGGCTTGTGATGATAAGGCGGATATATTCTGCCTCCTCAAGCACATGAAACCCTGGATGCTCGTAATAAGATGCCAGGTCCGTCCCTTTCAGGACATGGAGAAGCTGCAGCTTGATGCCTTGGATGTCACAGTTGTTCAGATATTGGACGGTTGCCAGCATGTCTTCTTCTGTCTCGTGGGGCAGCCCCAGGATGGTATGGACGACGACTTCGATTCCCCGAAAGCGGAGACGGCGGACGGCGCTGTCAAAGCAGGAAAGCGGATAGCCCCTGCGGATCAGGCGTGCCGTGGGCTCATGGATGGTCTGAAGCCCCAGCTCTACCGTTACAGGTTTGATGGCATTCAGCCGTTCCAGCAGACTGCAGACGTCCTCTCCCAGGCAGTCCGGCCGGGTGCCGATGGAGAGCCCTACAATGTCCTTATGGGAAATTGCTTCTGTGAAAATCCGCTCCAGGTAATCCACCGGCGCATAGGTGTTGGTATAAGCCTGAAAATAGGCGATGAAACGGCGGGCAGGAAATTTCCGGGAAAGATTTTCCTTCTGGGATTCAATCTGATCCGTAATGGAGAGCCGCTTGTCCGCTGCAAAATCGCCGCTTCCGCCCTCGCTGCAGAAGATACATCCCCGCGTTCCCAGAGTACCGTCCCGGTTGGGACAGGTCATGCCTCCGTTCAAAGAAACCTTGTATATTTTTTCACCGTATGTTTCCTTGAGATGGTAGTCCAGAGAATAATATGGTTTTTCGCCCCACATGCTTTCTATCCCTCTCTTGTATCATCATATCTTACATCATAACATTTCAGGAAAGAGAATTCAACCCGGTCTGGTACTTTCCGGGCGGGAATGGTATACTAACTATAAAGAGCCGTAAGGAGGTAACCGAATGAACCTGACAGATGAGCAGAGAGAAAAATTAATCTGGGCAATCCAGGGAATACTGGGCGTGATGATCCTGGCGCTGTCTGTGAAAAACAGCGCGAAGGTCCGAACCAAGGAGATGGAACGGATTATGAAAAACAACGCCAAACGGGAAGAACGTCTGGCAAAAAAGAATTATCATTACAAAGAGAAGCTTTTGAAGAAACAGTATCAGCAAAAACTGGCAAAGAAATAATTGCCCGCATGTAACGGATATGGTAAAATGAACTGAATTGACTGGGAAGGCAGAATACGGCAAGGAGGGAATTTTCATGGATATACTGATTAAAGGCGGACGGGTTCTGGATCCGGACACCAAATTGGACGCTGTGTGCGATGTGCTGATCACAGACGATACCATTGCCAAGGTAGATCAGGCGATCGAAAAGGAAGGCGCTCATGTGATAGATGCCAGCGGCTGCTATGTCATGCCCGGCCTGATCGATATGCACGTACACCTGAGAGATCCGGGACTGACCTACAAGGAAACGGTGGAGACCGGCTCCATGGCAGGAGCCCACGGCGGCTTTACCACCATCGTGGCGATGCCGAATACGAAGCCGGTGATGGATGAAGGTCATCGGGTATCCTATGTACACAACAAGGCAAAAATGACAAGCCCCATCAACGTCCTCCAGGTGGGCGCAGTGACGAAAGGCATGAAGGGCGAGGAAGTGTCCGACATCGAAGGGATGGTGGAGGTCGGTTCCCCTGCCATCAGTGAGGACGGAAAATCCGTCATGAATTCCGGTGTGTACCGGGAAGCCATGCGGATTGCTGCAAGGCTGGATATTCCGGTGCTGGCGCACTGTGAGGATATCAACCTGGTACAGGGAGGCGTGGTAAACGCAGACGAACGGATGAAAAAGCTGGGGTTAAAAGGAATCTCCAATGCCGTTGAGGACGTGATCGTGGCAAGGGATATCCTGTTGGCGAAGGAAACCGGAGCAAGGCTCCATCTCTGCCACTGCTCCACCAAGGACAGTGTGTGGATGGTGAAGAAGGCACGGGAGGACGGAGTGAAGATCAGCGCGGAGGTATGCCCGCATCATTTCACACTGAGTACCGAGGACATTCCGGGGAATGACGCAAATTATAAGATGAATCCGCCGCTTCGGACCAGGGAGGATGTGGAAGCGCTCCGCCAGGGGCTGAAAGATGACATTATGGATGTCATCGCCACCGACCATGCTCCCCACAGCGCGGAGGAAAAACGGATGAGCATGGGCAATGCCCCCTTCGGCATCGTGGGTCTGGAGACGGCAGTACCGCTCACCATTACCGAGTTGGTGCGTCCGGGGATTCTCACGCCCATGCAGATGGCGGAGAAGATGAGCGGAAATCCGGCAAGGATCCTGAAACTGGACAAAGGATCTTTACGGGAAGGAAAGCCCGCTGACGTGGTCATTATCGACCCGGAGGTGGAATACACCATCGACAAAGAGACCTTCCGTTCCAAAGGGAAGAATACGCCCTTCCACGGAAGAAAGGTATTCGGACAGGTGGAGATGACCATCTGCGGAGGCAAGCTTGCCTACTCCAACCGTGAATATTTTGCGGCAAAGAGAAAAGGAAATTGAGAGAAGCCATAGAAAATCCGTAGAAAAGCGGAAGAGAAAAGCAGCGAAACGAAAAACAATAGAAAAAGAAACCGGAGGATTCCATTCATGATTCAAAAATTGATCGACAAGATTCAGAAAACCAACGCACCCATCGTTGTGGGCTTGGATCCCATGCTGAGCTACATTCCTGCCCAGATTCAGAAGAAAGCATTCGGGGAGTACGGCGAGACCTTGAAAGGTGCGGCAGAGGCAATCTGGCAGTTTAATAAGGAAATCATCGACAAGACCTACGATCTCATCCCGGCGGTAAAGCCCCAGATCGCCATGTACGAGCAGTTCGGCATTGAAGGGCTCATGGCGTTTAAAAAGACCGTGGACTACTGCAAGGAAAAAGATCTGGTGGTGATCGGGGATGTAAAAAGAGGAGATATCGGTTCCACCTCCGCTGCCTATGCGGTGGGGCACCTGGGAACGGTCAAAGTGGGAGAGAAGGAGTACGCACCTTTTGATGAGGACTTTGCCACGGTAAACCCCTATCTGGGAACCGATGGAATCAAGCCCTTTGTGGACGTATGCAAAGAGCACAAAAAAGGCATCTTCGTTTTGGTAAAAACCTCCAATCCTTCCAGCGGGGAATTCCAGGACCGTCTGGTGGACGGCAGACCCCTCTATGAGCTGGTAGGCGAGCAGGTTGCCAAATGGGGCGAGGACTGCATGGGCGAAACCTACAGTTATGTGGGAGCCGTAGTTGGCGCCACTTATCCGGAGCAAGGGAAAATCTTAAGAAAAATCATGCCGAAATCCTTCATCCTGGTGCCAGGTTACGGCGCACAGGGCGGAAAGGGCGCCGACCTGGTACATTTCTTTAATGAGGACGGCTTAGGCGCCATTGTCAATTCCTCCAGAGGCATCATCGCAGCCTGGAAGCAGGAAAAATATGCTGGCTATGGGGAAGCGAATTTTGCAGAGGCATCCAGGGCAGCGGTGGAGGATATGATCCAGGATATCAGTACGGCACTGCAGAACAGATAAAAGCAGGAAATAAAGAAAACAGAACAGATAGGGAAATAGAAAAGATCAAGATAAGGAAGAAAACAAATGGCGGATAAATTTAAAGAAACAGCAACGGTTTTAAGCCAGGAGGAGATCGGGAGTAAGATCTACAGCCTCTGGCTGTCCACAGAGCATATCCCGGCTCTTTCAAGACCTGGCCAGTTTATCTCTGTTTTTTCCAGAGACAGCGGACGCCTGCTCCCAAGACCCATCAGTATCTGCGAGGTGAACCGCGAGAAAAGCGCCCTTCGGATCGTCTATCGGATCGCGGGAAAAGGCACGGCGGAATTTTCAACGCTGAAAGAGGGAGAGCAGGTAGAGGTCATGGGACCTTTAGGCAATGGGTTTCCGCTGGAGTGCATGGAGGAGGGCAAGAAAGCTTTCCTCATCGGCGGAGGAATCGGCATTCCGCCCATGCTGGAGCTGGCGAAACATCTGAAGGGTGAGAAACAGATCATTCTGGGATTCCGGGATGAACAGTTTCTCACGGAAGACCTGGAAAAATACGGGAAGGTGACCATTGCCACAGAGGATGGCAGCGCCGGAACCAAAGGGAACGTCCTGGACGCGATCCGGGAACAGAACCTGACCGCGGATATCATCTACGCCTGCGGTCCTACCCCGATGCTCCGAGCCCTGAAGACATATGCCGAAGAGCGGGGGATTCCCTGTTATCTGTCCCTGGAAGAGCGGATGGCATGCGGCGTGGGAGCCTGTCTGGCTTGTGTCTGCAAATCCAAAGAGGTGGATTCCCATTCCAACGTGCACAACAAGCGCGTCTGCAAAGACGGTCCGGTATTCCTGTCTACGGAGGTGGAACTATGAGAAATACGAAAGTAACCATTGCCGGTGTGGAATTCAAAAATCCTGTCATGACTGCGTCAGGAACCTTTGGCTCCGGTGAGGAGTACAGCGAGTTTGTGGATCTGAACCGTCTGGGAGCTGTGGTGACCAAAGGAGTTGCCAACGTTCCCTGGCCCGGGAATCCCACCCCGAGAGTCGCAGAGATCCAAGGCGGAATGATGAACGCCATTGGTCTGCAGAATCCGGGCGTGGAGGTCTTCTGCAAACGGGACATCCCATTTCTCAAGAAATACGATACCAGAGTGATCGTCAATGTCTGCGGCCATGCGCCGGAGGAATACCTGGCAGTGGTGGAGCGGCTGGCGGAGGAACCCATCGATATGATGGAGATCAACATCTCCTGCCCCAACGTCAACGCAGGCTTCCTCGCCTTCGGACAGGACCCGAACCACGTGGAAGAGCTGACCCGGGAAATCAAAAAGATTGCCAGACAGCCCATCATCATGAAGCTGACTCCCAACGTAACAGACATCGCTGAGATTGCCAGAGCAGCGGAGGCAGGAGGCGCCGATGCGGTGTCCCTGATCAATACGCTCACAGGCATGAAGATCGACGTCAACCGCCGCACCTTCGCCCTGGCAAACAAGACAGGCGGCGTCTCCGGTCCTGCCGTGAAGCCCATTGCCGTGCGGATGGTCTACCAGGTGGCTGGCGCCGTCAAGATCCCCATCATCGGAATGGGCGGAATCGCAACCTGGGAAGATGCCATGGAGTTCATCCTGGCAGGAGCCACGGCAGTTTCCGTGGGAACGGCAAACTTCTACCATCCTACGGCTACGGTGGAGATCATTGAAGGGATTGAGCGGTATATGGAAACGAACGGCGTGGAGGATATTCGGGAGTTGATTGGGGCGGTGAAATAAGGCACAGGAGAAAATGGGAACAAATCGCTGCCGCAGCATGGCAGCAAGCAAAAAAGCAACCTGGAAAATTCTATAGGTATCATAGCCGCACTGACCGTTCAAAGGATTGGTGCGGCATTTTGTTATATAAAAACGTACCTTGATGAAACTGATCTGAAATGAAAAGCCCGCCCAAGAAGATTCTCCTTTTTCCGCCAAGATTCCTTCATTGAAAATATAGGGAAGTTATGGTAGAATTGAAAAAAACGTAAACTAGGCTTTCAAAGCCTGTAAATACAGGAGGTAAAACATGGAACAGTACAAACAGGAATTTATCGAATTCATGGTGGAGTGCAATGTACTGAAATTTGGAGAATTCACATTAAAGAGCGGAAGAAAATCCCCGTTCTTCATGAACGCGGGCGCCTATACCACAGGAAGCCAGCTGAAGAGGCTGGGGGAATACTATGCAAAAGCCATCCACAGCAAATACGGCGATGATTTTGACGTGTTGTTCGGACCGGCGTACAAGGGGATTCCGCTGGCGGTGGTGACAGCCATCGCGTACAGCGAGCTGTACGGCAAAGAGATCCGCTACTGCTCGGACCGAAAAGAAGAGAAGGATCACGGGGCAGATAAGGGCAGCTTTCTGGGCAGCAGCCTAAAAGACGGCGACCGTGTCATCATGATCGAGGATGTGACCACCTCCGGCAAATCCATGGAGGAGACGGTGCCGAAGGTGAAAGGCGCTGCGGATGTGACCATCGTGGGGCTGATGGTTTCCTTAAACCGCATGGAGGTAGGAAAAGGCGGCGAGAAGTGCGCGCTGGATGAGGTGAAAGATCTGTACGGCTTTGAGACGGCTGCGATCGTGTCCATGGAGGAAGTGGTGGAGCATCTCTACAACAAGGAATGCCAGGGTCGTATTGTGATCAACGATGAGATCAAAGCTGCCATCGACGCATATTATCAGGAGTATGGTGTAAAATAGTCAGAAGTAGAAAGGAGTTGCTTTTCATGGGAGAGAAGATTTATAACACAATGAAGCAGGCGGGCGCCTTGAACGTAACCTTGGGAATTGTAAGCCTTGCGGTAGGGGTTGCAAGCGGGATCCTTTTGATTATCCATGGGGCAAAGCTTCTGAAGAGAAAAGGCGACGTATTGATCTGATATGAAAGCGGAGACAAAAAATAAAATCAGGATAGTGGGGCTTCTTCTGTTCATCCTCTATCTGGTGGCGCTTTTTTACTTTCTGTTTTTTGCGGAGAGTTATGGGAGAGTCATGGAGGAGAGAAGCTACAGCTACAATCTGGAACCTTTTAAGGAAATCAACAGATTTTGGGTACACCGGGAAACTCTGGGGATTCGTGCTGTGCTGCTGAATCTGGTTGGAAACGTGCTGGGGTTTGTGCCCTTTGGAGCGATCCTGCCGGTCATCAACAGCCAGAGCAGGAGTTTTTTCAAGATTCTGCTCCTCAGCTTTGAATTCAGCTTTATCGTGGAGGGCATCCAGCTGGTTTTTAAGGTCGGCAGCTTCGATGTGGACGATATTTTGCTGAATACATTGGGCGGAATCCTGGGGTATCTGATCTTTGTCATTTGCAATCGGATAAGGAGGCGTAAGTTTGGCTAGACGGAAGATGTATACGTTCTCGGAAAGACGCCAGTCCAGACAGGGAGTCACTTCCACGATCCTGGGAAGTATCTCGCTGCTCTTATTTTTCATCCTGGCATATGCAGCCTACTGGATGTATGGGGAAGGCGGACCGGTCATCGGAGCTCTGGGATTTACTGGGCTGGTGTTCGCAGTCTGTGGTCTGGTGAAGGGACTGTTAAGCTTTCGGGAAAAACATATGTTATATTCTTTTTCAAAAGCGGGATCAATTATAAGCAGTGTTGCCTTGGTGGTCTGGATTTTTGTGATTTTGCTGGGGGCATCCTGAGGCAGTGAGATACCGAAATCGCATACGAAAGAATGGAAGGGGAGGACGGAGCTTTTCGATCCTTCCCTTTTTGTGCGATACGCCCGGAGGGCAGCCGCATGGAGGAGCAAGCTTGCTTGCGCAGCCATGCGGATATCCGACGGGCAACGGGCAACGGCGCTGAACGTCCGGGGGACGTTCGTTTAGCGCCGACCGAAGCGAAGCGGAGACCAGCGAGTGACTGTGTCACGAGCTGACCGGAAGAGGGCAGCCGCATGGAGGGGCAAGCTTGCTTGCACAGCCATGCGGATATCTGACGGGCAACGGCGCTGAACGCCCGGAGGACGTTCGTTTAGCGCCGACCGGAGCGGAAAACAGCCAGAAAGATAGATAGGAGGGAACCCATGGAGGACAAGAAGGAACGTTTGAAAAAGCAGATGGATTTTCTGCTGGAGATTGACAAGGAGAAGACGATCCGCCGTCAGACGCTTCTGGCAGACGGGAGCCGTCAGGAGACGGATGCGGAGCACGCCTGGCATATGGCAGTCATGTGCGGGCTTTTGAGCGAGTATGCCAACGAAAAGATCGATGTGGCACGCACGATGCTCATGGTCCTGACCCATGACCTGGTGGAGATCGATGCAGGCGATACCTATGCCTATGATGAGAAAGGCAATGCCTCAAAAAAAGAGAGGGAGCGAAAGGCAGCGGATCGGATCTATGCCCTCCTTCCCGAAGATCAGGCAAAAATGGCAAGAGAGCTTTGGGAGGAATTCGAGGAGGGAAAGACGCCGGAGGCAAAATTTGCCAATACCCTGGACAAGATCCAGCCTGTACTTTTAAATGACGCCGCCGGAGGTATCTCTTGGAGAGCCCATGGCGTCAGTGACAGACAGATTCTGGGGAGAAACCGGAATACGCATCTTGGCAGTGAGACATTATGGGAGTATACCAGAGAGCTGATCGAACAGAATATAGAGAATGGAACTATCAGAAAGGCGGAGAACAGTGATGAGTGAACAGACATTGGATCAGGAATTGATCCGGGAGAGGGCAAGGCTTGCGTGGGAGAGGATTGCATCCATCCGGGAAACGCCGGACGTCACAGCGCCCTATGACCGCTATTTTCAGAAAATGGCAGAGTTTATCCTGGAGATGGGAAAACTGTATCAGACCCGAAAAGAGAACATAGATGAAACCTTTGAGCTGGCAGACTGGCAGAAATTAAACATTGCCCTTTATGAGGATATTTTGCCGGAAAATTACGGGCAAAGCTTTGGAAATCCCGATTATGCGGTGGAAATCTTAGGGGAAACCCATGGGAAACTTTTGAGCTTTCTTTACTCCGAGCTCCGCGCCATGATTCCCTACGCCTTTGAGCAGAGGCTGGAGGAAATGACGGTGCTCTCAGAGCTGTTCATCGAGGTGTACAATGCCTTTGAGGAGGAAATCCCCGGATACCGGAGCATCCAGCAGATTCTCTATTGGTTCGAGAGCGACTACACAGATCTGTTTGTAGCGAGGAGAATCCGGGAAGGCGTGGATCCTTCGCTGGATTTTGCGGTGAGGATCGTCATGGACAGTGACCTTTCCGATCCCAGATACCTGTACCGGTACGGGGAATATATTTCAAAGAACGAGCTGGGAACCTGGGAGTATCTGAATACGCTTCCAGAGGAGACGATCCGTCTCATGGCGGATACCTATACGGAAGGATACCGCATGGGCTTTGTGCTGGGGAGAAAAGACCTTTCCAAAAAATCCACGGTGAATCTCCGCTACTCCATCGGTTTTGAACGTGTAATCCGCCAGGCAATCCAAAATTTCCAAAAGATGGGTCTTTCCCCGGTCATCTACCGCTATGCGCCGGAATGTATGAACCGTAAGGGAAGCAAGATCGGATATCTGGGAGGTACGGCAAACAAGCAGTTCGACTACGACCACCGCTTTGACCAGGCGATCTTCCTGGACAAACCCTTCGTGGAGCGGAAACTGGGAGTCATGCGGACCACCTATGAGACTTATCGGGAACTGGCGGCAAAGCACGCCGGACCTGCGTGCATGGAGGTGTTCGGGGAAGAACCGTTTAGTCCCAAGGAAAAGGAAACGGCATGCAGGCTCAGCGAAAAGCAGCAGAAGCTGTCGGTCCTGTTCGACAATGAGTCGGTTCAGGTAACGAACCGCTATATCCGGGGAGACGAAAGGAGTTTTACGATCATTGCGTTTCCGGTGCCGGAAATCGGGGATCGCTATCAAGAAATTTTTGATGAGACCATCAGGATCAATACCCTGGATACGGAGCACTATTCCTTGATCCAGCAGAGGATCATCGATGCCCTGGATGAAGGCTATGCGGTGCGCATCAAGGGGCGTGGGGCGAACCACACGGACCTTACTGTGATGCTCCATGAACTGAACGATCAGGAAACGGAGACAAATTTCGAAAACTGCGGCGCGGATGTGAATATTCCGCTGGGGGAAGTGTTTACCTCGCCGAAGCTTCAGGGGACCAACGGAGTCCTGGAAGTGGGAGAGGTCTATCTGGAGGATTTTTACTACAGGAACCTCCGGCTGGTTTTCCAGGATGGAATGGTGAAGGAATATACCTGTGAGAATTTCCCTTCGGAAGAACAGAACCGCAAATACGTCAAGGAAAATGTGCTGTTTCACCATGATACGCTACCCATGGGGGAATTCGCTATCGGGACGAACACCTTTGCCTATGCGATGGCGGAAAAATATCAGATTGGAGGAAAGCTCCCCATTCTGATCGCGGAGAAAATGGGACCGCATTTTGCGGTGGGGGATACCTGCTACAGCTGGTCCGAGGACGTGAAGGTGTATAATCCCAATGGGAAGGAGATCGTGGCGAAGGACAATGAAGTATCAGAAAAAAGAAAAGAGGATGCATCCAAGGCGTATTTTGGGTGCCATCTGGATATTACGATTCCTTATAAAGAACTGGGGGAGATTGCGGTACTGCAAAGAGACGGTACAGAAACGGTGGTTATCCGGGAGGGAAGATTCGTCCTTAAAGGAACGGAAGAACTGAATCAGGCGTTTAGATAGCCCAAAACAGATAAAACGGATGAAGGGGCAGGCACGACTCGCATGAGTCATGCCTGCCCCTGTTTGAAACGATCTATTTCCCGACAGCCCCATCTTCTTCGATGAATGGGGAACTGTCCCCATAGCGGACAGCTCTGTTCCGCCCTGTGTTTTTGGCGGTGTAAAGGGCTTTGTCTGCCTGGTTGAGTAGATTCATGAAATCCTCCTGGCTTGCCATGATGCCCTCCGTGCAGCCTACGCTGACGGTGACGTTTTTTTGTGTATCTGCTGCAGGCAATTCCAGTCCTTCCACTCCCCAGCAGAGGGCAATGGAGGTGAGATAACCATCGCCCCACTCCGCAAGATCTGTCATGAGGCAGAGGAATTCCTCTCCGCCGTAGCGGAAAAGCTTTCCGGGAACGGCAAGTTTTTCCATAGTTTCCGCAACTTTGCGGAGGCATTGATCCCCTTTTAGGTGCCCGAAGGTATCATTATATTGTTTGAAAAAATCAATATCGATCATGAGGACGGCAGCCCTGTGCCTGGCTCCGTTTTTAACCAAATCCGCCACATAGTGATCCAGGCAGTAGCGGTTTCCAAGGCCGGTCAGGGCATCGTGGTTTGCGATGTAGTCGAGCTTTTTGTTCTGGCCTTCAATTTCCAGCCTCTGCTGGTCAATCGTCTCCTGGTTCAGGAAGCTTTGGCGGAGCGTATAATTCCGGTACAGGCTGATAAAGCAGGCAACCAGGGCGAGACAGACGGAGTTGACATATTTGCCGTAATTTTCCGAGATGGCGCCCTGCTGAAAATAAGGAAGCTGTATCAGGAGCAGGATTTCACTGAACATATAAACCGTAATGGAAAAAGACGGCTTCATATAGATCAGCCCTGCAGTGGATAAGGATACGATCAGGTAGACGTTCAGGTTATCGGAAACTCTCTGGTCGTACAGCGTAAGGCAGACAGACCAGAAGATCAGGACACCTCCATACAGGCTGTACAAAAATGTGAAGCGCTCCCAGGGAATGGGAGCCCTTTGGCGCCATGCAGAGCGGAGCTTAAGGACAGCCAGGGTAAAAATCAGCATAAACAAGTACATCAGCATATACACGCGGCTGGCTACCGTATGCAGGCGCGCGTCCGTATAGATTAAGACATAACAGATATTATAAAGCTGAAATATGAGGATAAACCCGGTAAGTATCCGGAGGAAAAGGTCGGACTGCTCCGCAACCGTCCGGAGGAAACGGTTCTCCTGTTCGCGGGAAAAGGAAAAACGTTTCTGCCAGTCCTTCAGTGATTTGAATAGTTGTTGACATTTGGTCGGCATCATTTGGATTCTCCATTCATTCACAGCAAAAGCAATATACCTTGCCAAAGCTGCCATCTTTTTTTCAAGACACCATTATACCATTTTCATTAAAAAAATGCTAGGAATTTGAAAATGCGGGATGGTTCGGGGAAATTTTACATGGATTTAATCCTGTTGCGGTGGAAAGAAGTGTTTCAACCAGGGTATCCTATCCGTGATATTCGTGTGCAGACACATGGAGCGAGGAGGAATCAGATTGAAAGACATTTATATGAACCGGGAATTATCCTGGCTGAAATTTAACGAGCGGGTTTTGGAGGAAGCGGAGGATGAAAAGGTGCCTTTATGTGAACGTTTAAGTTTTGCGTCCATTTACCAGACGAATCTGGATGAATTTTTCATGGTACGCGTAGGCTCCCTGAGGGATCAGATGCTGGTAAATCAGGACATCCGCGATAATAAAACGAATATGACGGCAAAAGAACAGATCGATGCAATCCTGGAAGCCGTGCAGAAACTCAACCGCCGCCGGGACGACGCCTATGAGAGAATGATGGAACAGCTGGAGAAACACGGCATCCGGATGGTAGATTTCCGGACCATCGGCGAAGAAGAAAGCCGGTATCTGGAAAGCTATTTTGACCGGGAGATCGCTCCGTTGATTTCTCCTACAGTAGTCGGGAAAAGGCAGCCATTCCCGTTTCTCAAAAACAGGGAGATCTATGCGGTGGCTGAGCTGGGCACAAAGGCGGGAAAAAGAAGGATCGGCATTGTTCCCTCGGGTGGGGGAATGTTTGAACGCTTTATCGAGATCCCTTCCATGGAAGGATGCTTTATGCTGGCAGAGGAGCTGATTCTCCACTTTATCCCTAAAATTTTCAAAGGCTACTGCATCAAGGCAAAATCCTTGATCCGAGTGACCAGGAATGCTGACATCGACGCAGACGCCCTGTATGACGAAGATTTGGACTATAGGGAGTTCATGGCAGACTTGATCAAACAGCGCAAGAAACTCTCGCCGGTACGGCTGGAACTGTCCAGGGAAATGGACGGCAGCGTGGTGGAGATCCTGTGTAAATTCTTGGATCTAAAAGCCACCCAGGTATTCCGTAACGAGGCGCCGCTTGACCTCTCCTTTGTCTTTACCATTCAGGATAAGCTGCGCAAAAACAGCGGGCTTTTCTTCCATAAGCTGGTGCCGCAGAAATCACCGGCTTTCCAGGAGGGAAGGAGCATGATCAGCCAGATCCGGGAAGGGGACAAGCTGCTGTCCTTCCCCTACGAATCGATCCGTCCATTCCTGAAACTGCTGACAGAAGCGGCAGAGGACGACAGCGTAGTGTCAATCAAGATGACCCTTTACCGACTGGCAAGGCAGAGCAAAGTGGTGGAGGCATTAATCGAGGCAGCAGAAAATGGAAAGGAAGTCGTTGTGCTGGTAGAGCTGCGCGCCCGCTTCGATGAAGAAAACAACATTGCATGGTCCCGTCAGCTGGAAGCGGCAGGCTGCCAGGTGATCTATGGGCTGGAAGGCTATAAAGTACATTCCAAGCTCTGCCTGATCACCAGGAAGCACGAAGGGCAGATTGAATATATTACACAGATCGGAACCGGAAACTACAACGAAAAGACAGCACGGCTCTACACAGATTTGTCCTTGATGACGGCGAATGTGGACATCGGCCTGAATGCGGCGGCAGTGTTCCAGGCATTGACCAAGGGGGAAGTGCTGGAGAAGAGCGGCTGCCTTCTGGTAGCGCCCAAATGTCTGCAGAACCGAGTTATGGATCTGATCGATGAAGAGATCGAACGGAAGAAAGCAGGGGAAGAGGCATACATTGGGCTGAAGCTGAATTCCCTGACGGACAAAAAGCTGATCGATAAGCTGGTGGAGGCATCCAAGGCAGGTGTGAAGGTCGATATGGTGATCCGTGGAATCGCCTGCCTGAAACCGGGAATCCCGGGAGAAACAGAAAATATCAGGATCATCAGCATTGTAGGCAGGTTTTTGGAACATTCCAGGATTTATATTTTCGGGAAAGGGGAGAGAACGAAGTATTACATCTCCTCAGCAGATTTTATGACCAGGAATACTGTGCGCCGCGTGGAAGTCGCTGCCCCTGTTCTGGACGAAAACCTAAAGGAACGCCTGGCGGCGATGTTTTCCACGCTGCTTTCCGACAATGTAAAGGCACGCCAGGAAGAACCGGACGGGACTTATACCAGAGTGGTGAATGCCAAAGATCCGGTGAATGCGCAGGAAACGTTTTACGCTCAGGCGTATGGGGCAGCGATCAGCCGTCCAGCAGCCAGTCCACAAGGTTCAGGGACTTGATCCCATCATAGGAGGCGTCCAGCCCTGGTTCCAGGGACAGCACGATTTTCTCATAATTATCCCGGATCTTCTGCAGTGGGGCAAGTTCCCGTTTGCGGACGTCCCCGCTTTGCATGGATTCCGTTACCTGGATATAGAGTTTGTTGTCGGCGGTGGTGGCGATGAAGTCCACTTCCTGATTGCCGATCTTCCCGATGGCGATATCATAGCCCCGGCGGAGCAGTTCGAAGTAGACGACATTCTCAATGGCATGGCCGCTGTCCCGATTGCGGAATCCTAGAAGATAGTTCCGAAGCCCAATATCCACGATATAATATTTACCCAAGGTGCGCAGGTACTCTTTGCCCTTAATATCAAAACGCTTGATTTCATAAAAGAAATAGCTTTCCAGCAGGGCGGCGATATAGGCCTGTACTGTGTGGGCGCTGGGGGTTCCTTTGCGTTTTCCACCTTCCAGCAGCCCCTCATTCATCAAGGTGTTGCCAATGGAGGAAACCGAAACGCTGCTGCCGATGTTGTCCGCCAGGAACAGCACAATCTTGCGCAGAAGCGCAGAGTCGGTGATCTGGCGTTGACCGCGCCGTTTTTCCCGCTCCAGAATATCCCGCACCACCACAGTGGAGTAAATGCCGTCCAGGAGGGACAAGGCTTTTTCCTGGTCCAATCCGATGTCCGCAATCCCAGGCATCCCCCCAAAACGCATATAGGCGCCAAACATCTCCCGTGGGTCGTAGCGTTCGCCGTTTTTATCAAATATCTGCCGGCGGGTTTGACCCAGGACGCTGCTGGTTTCCCGCACTTCAAAGTTGTGAAAATCCAGGAACTCCCGGAAAGAGAGCGGCAGCATTTTGATCTCCACGTATCGTCCGGAGAGATAGGTGGAATACTCAGAGGACAACAGATAGGCGTTGGAGCCGGTAATGTAGATGTCGCAGTCCAAGTCCACCCGGAAAGAATTGACCGCGTCTTCCCAGGCGTCAATCCTCTGCAGCTCATCAAAGAAGAGGTACATCCGCTTGCCTGGAACGACCCTCTCTTTTACATAGTGGTATAACGCATCTGAGGTCATGTTTTGAAAATCGTGGGATTCAAAGTTCATCTCTACGATCTGATCCTGCTGGATGCCGGTTTCCTGTAGGTGCCGGATCATCAGCTTCAGCAGGCTGGATTTACCGCAGCGGCGGATGCCGGTGATGACCTTCACCGGTTCCGTGTCCTGAAAGCCGATCAGCTTTTTCAAATACCGATCCCGGTTCTTAAGTTCGTGTGATGTTATCATAGCACATTCCTCCTGTTGTCTCTATCATAGCACAAACATAAAAAATTATCAAATTTATGCTATTGACAGCATAAATTTCTTATTTTCGACAAAAAATGCACTTTCAGATAAACAAAAGATTCCGGCTGGCGTTGCAGCAGCGGTTCATGCGGCTCCAATCCAGCTTCCCCGCCCCGCCCCTTTGTAATTCGCAACAGATTCCCATAACCCCGCAAGATTTTCCATTTCGTGAGACACTGAATCAATGGTATGCTTAACCTATCAAGTTTTGAACGGAAAGGAAGGTAATGAGTATGAAAAAGAAAACTTTAGCAGCTACCCTTGCAGCCTTGATGGCGATGTCAGCGATGGCGGTTCCTGTTGCGGCGGAGGAAGGCGGATCGGAAGCCAACACCGATCTCTCCGGTACCCTGACGATCCTGTCCTGGTACAATGAGACGAACGCAGCGCCGGTTCTGGAAGCCTTCAATGAGAAGTACCCGAACATTACGGTGGATTTCCAGTATTCCCCGCCAGTACAGGATTACGTGGAAAAACTTTCCACCATGCTTTACTCCGGCGCAGGCCCTGACATTTTCTATATGGCTCTGGAGAACAGGGAGGACCTGATCAAAGGAGAGTATTGCCTGGATCTGTCTGATGAGCCGTATATGCAGGATGGAAGAGTTCCGGAATCCGTGACCACCACTTATGGAAAAGATGGTAAAACCTATGCGCTGGCAGTAGACTGCTGGGCAGGCGGTATCTTTTATAACAAAGACCTGTTCGCCCAGGCAGGGATTGAGGGGGAACCGTCTACCTGGGACGAGCTTTTGGATGCATGCCAGAAACTCCAGGATGCGGGCATCACGCCTGTGATGGATAACTGCCAGGATGCGGCGGCAAGCTTTACCTCACCACTCTACGGCTCCGAGGTTGTGGCAGAGAACCCGACGGTCGTGCAGGATATCTACGATGGAAAGACAACGTTTAAGGATACCTGGACAGAGCCGATGACCATGTGGAAACAGCTGGTGGATAACGGTTATTTAAGCCCGGATATGCTCGGCTCTACCACAGAAGAGATTGTGACAGCGTTCGCGACTGGGCAGACGGCAATGATGATCACCGGTTCTTGGCAGCTTAGTACCATCGACAGCATCAATCCGGAACTGAATTATGGTGTGATGGCAGTTCCCGGAACCTCTGATGCTTATTACTGCGGCGCCCTGAACGTTGGCCTGTGCATCAATTCCGCCAGCGAGAATGTGGAACTTGCGAAAGCGTTCCTGGACTTCGCGGCATCTCCGGAAGGACTGGAAGCACAGTTTGAAGGTTACGGCGGATTCACAGTTGTTGACGGATATACGCCGGAGCTTCCGGAAGAGATCGCCAACGCTGTAGAAGGCGTGAAAACTGGTAAATATTATATCCCGATGGCAGACTGGCAGTCTTACACAGAGTCTTTGAGGCTTACCTATGTGCAGAGCCTGCAGGACTGCATGGCGGGAACGATCACCCCGGAAGAGGCAGCAGCGAGACTTGATGAGAAATTAGCGGAAGTGTCTGCGGAATAACGGATATTGCGCAAGCTGTCTTAAGCGGCAGGAAAGCTGCCTCTTAAGGCAGCTTTTTCTATCAGAACAGAAAAGAGGTAATCAAATGAAGAAAAGGAAACTGAAACAGACGCTCCAGTACGAAATCTTCCTGATCCCGGCATTTATCGCGTTTACAACCTTTACGATTATCCCGCTGATCAAGACGATTATGTACAGCGTTACGGATTTTGACGGCGTCCGCCATGAGATGAATTTTGTAGGGCTTAAGAATTTTATCACCGTGTTCCAGGATGAAGTGATGAGGCATTCCCTGTTTAACACGATTTTTTATACGTTCTGCACGATGGTCCTGATCAACCTCCTGGCGATCCCGCTGGCGGTATTCCTGGACAAAAAGACCAAGATCAAGTCCCTGGAACGCGCGGTGTTCTTCTTCCCGTCCATCGTCAGCGCCTTGCTTTTGGGATATGTGTGGGGCTACATCTTATCCCCCATGCAGACAGGCGCGCTGAACTCTCTGCTCAGTATTTTCGACGTGGGGCCGTTTGGGTTTACGGCAACGGAATGGGGAGCCAAGATCAGCATTATCCTGGTAGCGGTATGGACCAGTACAGGCTGGTACGCGACGATCTACCTTGCCTATCTTCAGGCTATCCCGTCAGAATATTACGAGGCGGCAGCCATTGACGGGGCTTCCAAGTGGCAGCAGTTCAAGAGCGTTACGCTGCCGATGCTGGCGCCGGGACTTACGGTCAATACGCTGCTTCTTCTGACCAACGGGCTTAAGGTCTACGACCTTCCTTATGCGCTTACCAAGGGCGGACCTGGTTATTCCAACTATACAGTGACCCAGGTGATCATCCAGAGAGGGCTTTCTGAAAAGCAGTACGGCCCCTCCACTGCCCTGGCGACGATCTTCATCATCATCGTGGCAGTGATCGCAACCGTCCAGTACATGACCATGAGAAAGAGAGAGGAGGATTTGTCATGAAAAGAAAAATCAGGGAAAAACAGTTCCATCTGTCCGATTTATTCCTGCTTCCAATCTGCCTGATCTTCCTCTATCCCTTTTACTATATGGTGATTAATACCTTCAAGACCATGGCTGATATGTCTATGAACCCAACCGGGCTACCAAAGGAAGTGTATCTACAGAATTATGTGGATATCCTGACAAACCCACAGATATACCAATCCTTTGGGAATACGCTGTTTATTACCGTCTGCTCGGTGCTTGCTATTGTTGTGATCGGGGAGATGGCGGCATATCCTATCGCTTTTCGGAAAAGCAAGCTGAACGACGCGTTCATGGTTTATTTGATGATCGGTTTTTTGGTACCGTTCCAGGCAATCCTTTTGTCCCTTTTTGAGGTGATGCAGGCGCTTCACCTGATCGATTCCAGGATCGGAATGATCCTGTTTTACTGCAACGGCTCGGCGCTTACCGTGTTTCTTTCCGTGGGCTATATGAGGACGATCCCGCGGGAACTCCAGGAGGCGGCGATCGTGGACGGCTGCAGCATTCCCAGGGTGTTCTTTAGAATCATCTTCCCGCTGATGAAACCTATCACTGCGACCTCCATTATCTTCAATACGATGTGGATCTGGAACGATTTCATCGCGCCGAATATTTTCCTGGGAACAAGGGCGAAAGGGACGATCGTGCTTGAGATCTTCCGCGCGAAAGGTCAGTTCAGCGTAGATTGGCCCCGGTTTATGACGATGTCCGTGGTATCGATCTTCCCGATCCTGATCTTCTATCTGTTTATGCAGAAACACATCATCCGGGGCTTGACGGCAGGGGCGGTAAAAGGCTAAGCTCATTTCAAAAGTCCGGGTTTTGTGGTAAACTGTTTGACGGTGATGTATATGAACAAAAAGAAAAGAAAGATTCCGCTGCTTTCCCAGGCTGTCCGAAATTATTATTTGATCGTCAATACGTGCCTGCTTCTGGTTTTCGGAAGCTGCATTCTGTTTATCACGATGAAGATCCTGGTGGACAGGGAAAGCAGGACCAGCGAAATTATCACAGAACAGGCAGCGCTCTCCATTAACAGTACCTTCGATGATATCATTGCACAGATGGTCAGTTTTTCCAGCCACACGGAGCTGATTACCCAGATTGGAAGGAAAACGCTGCCGATCCAGGAACAGCTGGATCTTGAGAGGGAACTGAAGACCGTTTTAAAGAAGACAGGACTGTTTATCAAAGATATTTTTGTGGTGGGGGACAATGGATATGTCTTTTCCACCATCACGGCTTCGGGGATGTTGCCGGACTATGATTATTGGTCCCAGGACTGGTATCATGAAGCCAAGAGTACGGAAGACAAGATCTATATCCGGATGCTTGGGCTGCATCCCCAGGATTTCTATAGCAGCGGCTTCCCTGTGACTTCTTCTAAGGAGACGTTTTCCATGTCTTTTGCGCTGCAGAACGCGAGGGGGAACGTGGTAGGGGCGCTGATCTACAACTTCGATATCGACCAGATGGCGGAGATTTTAAATTCCAGCACCTATGAGAGGAATGGGAAGCTGGCGCTCCTGGATGAGAACAATGTGGTTGTCAGCCAGAATGACCACAGGCAGCTTGGGGAAACGCTCGTCCTGTCGGACAAAATCCTGGATGCCATGGACGAAAACAAAAACGGGACGCTGCAGGGGACGGTCAATGGACAGACCTGCCTGCTCAGCTTCCAGACAATCGGAAGGAATTGGAAACTGGTCTCCTATGTCCCCCAGTCTGAGATCTTAAGGCATGCGGGATCCATGGTGGTCGTCCTGGCGCTGACACTGGCGGCATGCCTGTTCCTCAACCTGCTGATCGCGTCGCAGGTGACCCGTTCCATCCGAAAACCCATCCGGAAACTGACGGAAAATATCCAGAATATTGAGTCGGAACACCTGGTTTTGGAACCCAATGGATATCAGTACCAGGAGCTTGACCAGATCGCGGAAAAGTTCAGCGGCCTTTTAGACCGGGTGGACACGTTGATCCAGAAGGATTACAAATCCCAGCTGCTCCTGAACAAATTCCGTCTCTACTCTCTCCAGTCCCAGATCAACCCGCATTTCCTTATGAATACGCTCCAACAGCTCCAGACGGAAATCGTGTACGGCAATGTGGAGGTTTCCAACGACATCGTCGTCTCTTTAAGCAAAATGCTCCGGTACAGCCTGTACCATTATGAGGCGATCGTTCCCATTCCCATGGAGCTGCAGTATATCCGGTCGTACCTGGAATTGTTTATCCGGAAATACGAAGGGGAACTTAGGGCGGAATATGAGATCACGGAGGAAGTGGAACAGTATTATATGCCAAAGCTGCTTTTGCAGCCGGTGGTGGAGAACTGTATTACCCATGCGTTCCAGGAAAACCCGGAGAACGCGGTGATCCGGATCGAGGTGAAATCGGAAGAAGGACGTTTCCGCTTTTTTATCAAAGATAACGGCCATGGAATGAGCCAAAAGCAGCTGGAAGAGCTGGCGATGGATATCAACAGGCCGGAAGTGGACGACAAGCGTATCGGGATCCGGAATATCCACCAGCGGATCCGGCTCCTGTATGGAACATCCTACGGCGTGGAAATCATCAGCGAAGAGGGAAGCGGAACCTGTTTTATCTTGTCCCTGCCGAAGATTAAGGCGGAGGATATTGCAGAAGGCGGAGAGAGGAGATCGCAATGAAGCTTTTGATCACGGACGACCAGAATTCTGTCCATATGTATTTTGACCGTATGATCCCATATGGAAAACTGGGGATCCGCCAGGTGTTCCATGCGAAAAATGGGGAAGAAGCCTTGGGGATCATCCGGAAAGAATGGCCGGATATCCTGATCCTGGATATCCGGATGCCGAAGATGGACGGGCTGAAACTCCTCCAGGCCTTGGAAGGCGAACGGTGGGAGCACAGGGTCATGATCTTGAGCGCCTACAATGAATTTGATTACGCAAGGCAATGCATGGCGTACGGCGTAAAAGATTATCTGCTGAAGCCAATCGATAACAAAGAGGTAGAAGAGAGGCTTCAGAAAATGGTAAAGGAGCTTACGGATTGGAAAAGCCGTTCCGTGGCAGGAATCCTTTCAAGGCTTCTCCAAGAAGGGAAGCGGAACGTCGAAGAATGGGAAGTCCTTCAGAATATACAGATTTCAGGATACGGCATCGTGTGCGCGAAAACCGGGGACAGCCTTTCGTTTGCCCCGGACAGCCAGGTGCAGAAGCTTGCGGAAACTGCTTCCGATGAGATCACGCTTTGGTGTTTTGAGACGGACAGCCGGGAAAGCTGGGATCAGTTCTTTCAGGCACAGAAGGAAAAAAACGGGGAAGTGACGGTCGGGTTCGGGCGTTTCCATGAGAAAAAGGAAGAGTTCCCGGAAGCAGTTATAGAAGGGATGGAAGCGCTGAACCAGGGCTTTTACCGGACAGGGACTTATCTGTACCAGGAAGATGCCATGCATTTTTATAAGGATAAAGAGGAGGAAGGCTTATCCAAACGGCTTTCGCAAAGTTTCCAGAACGGAAATGTGGAAGAGATGAAAAAAGAGGTGGAAAAACTGTTCTTTATCTTTAAACGGGGAAATATCCACCCGCGTTATGTGCAGGATTTCTGCACCGGCGTGCTGATCGGCCTAAATCCTAATTTTATGGAAACCCTGGAGAAGCTGAAAGGGAGCCCGTTTGGAAACGGGTACAGCTTCGCGGACGCTTCCGGGATGAAAAATGTCTTTTTGCGCCTTCTGATTAACATGCGCTGCCAGATCGCGCCGGAGGAGGTGCAGACGGATGCGGATGTGGTGGAGCGGATCAGGCACTATATTGACACCAATTACGAGAAAGATCTGTCCCTTACTACGTTGTCCAAACATTTTTTTATCAGCAAATACCAGATCAGCCGTCTGTTTAAAAAGCAGTTCGGCATCAATTACAGCGATTATATCCTGAAAGCCAGGATGGAAGCAGCGGCGCAGATCCTTTTGAATTCCAGGGGAAAACTGGACGAGGCGGCGCGGCGGACAGGGTTTGAGGAAACCAGCTATTTCAGCAAGGTGTTCAGTAAATATTACGGGGTATCTCCGGGGGAATACCGGAAGAAGCAAAAGGAGAAGAAAGATGGCGAGGATACTTTATTGCAACGGAATGAAGGAACCGGTGGGGATTGAAGGAAGGACGGCGGAGCTGTCGTGGGAAATCCAGGAAGAGTGGGAAGCCCAGGAAGCGTACCGGATTACCGTGGAAAAAGGCGGGGAGACGGTCTATGACAGCGGAGTCCTTAAAGGGAGGCAGGTGAGGCATACTATTCCCGCGCTCCTGGAACCCTACCGTGATTATGGATGGAAGCTCTGGTGGAGGCTGGAAAACGGCGAAACCGGGGAAGAGACCTCTCATTTTTTTACAGGGATGGGGTCAGAGGACGGATGGGAAGCGGATTTTATCACAGGCGGTACCCTCTTGAGGAAAAGCGTGCCGATAGATAAACCGGTGGAAAAAGCCGTATTGTTTTTTACAGGGCTTGGTTACTGCGAGGCGTATCTCAATGGGAACAAGGTTACGGATGCGGTGCTTTTCCCGTCTTATACGGTATATGAGAAGACGGTGGAATATACGGCTGCGGACGTGACGGAATTTATGGCAGGCGGGGAAAATGTGATTGGCCTGATGCTTGGCGGGCACTGGCCGCTGGATGAAACGCTTACGGCAAAAGAAGTCTACAGCGACGCTTTTTACCGCGGGCGCTGTATGGGGATCTGCCAGCTCTATGTACGGTATCAGGACAAAACTGCGGAAGTGATCGGTACGGACAGAAGCTGGCGGGTATCGTTAGGACCGGTGGCTGAGTCCGGAATCTTTGACGGGGAGAACTATGATGCCAGAAAAGAACAGCCGGGATGGAATCAGCCAGGGTTTGACGATTCCGCCTGGAACCAGGCGATCCTTGCAAGGGGGGCGGCCGGAAAGCTGTCCTATTCCAAGCTTCCGCCCATCAGGGTCCTGGAAGAACTCAAGCCGGTGAAAATGTGGAAACAGGGCGATGCTTGGATGGCGGATTTCGGGCAGAATTTTACCGGATGGCTTAAGGTTACGGTCCAAAACCCAAAGCCTGGGCAGTGTATTACCATGCGCCATGGTGAATTATTGTACGAAGATGGCAGCCTGAATGTGGAAAATTTGAGGAATGCGAAGGCGACTGACCGGTACTGGTGTAAGGGGGAAGCAGCAGAAACCTATGAACCGAGGTTTACTTACCATGGATTCCGGTATGCAGAGATCACCGGGCTTACGGGGGAAGTGGACGCTGGCCTTGTGTCGGCAAAAAGGGTGCATACGGATAACGCCGAGCAGGCGTCTTTCCAGTGTTCCATGGAGGATATGAACCGGATTTACCAATGTATGCTCTGGACCATGAGGAGCAACATGCATTCCGTCCCCACGGACTGCTGCCAGAGGGATGAACGGCAGGGATGGATGGCGGACGCAGGCGTGTCTTCGGAGTTCGGGGTGATCAATTTCGGCTTAGACACCTTTTACCGCAAGTGGTTCCGGGATATCCGGGATACCCAGGAAAAGGACGGGAATATGCCGCTGGCAGGGGCGCCGGGCTGGCCGAGGGATACGTTTATCTGGAAGATCGGCTGGCATATGGCGCTTAGGAATCTCTATCTGTACACCGGCGATCTGGAAGCAGTCCGGGAAAATTACCCGGCGCTGGCGCGGTATGAAGAACATCTCCACAGTTCCCTGGCAAACGGCATTTTGTCCTATGATTTTTATAATGACTGGCTTGCCATAGAATTTGCCAATAACCTGATGGTCGCCAACTCCTTTCTGGCGGACTTCTATGATGCCATGATACTCTTTGCGGACGTCCTTGGCGACCAAGGACGAAAGGAGACCTATCAGAAAAGGAAGGAAGAACTGACAAGGAGGATCAACGAGGAATACTATGGGCGCTGCCTTGACAATCCTCTGGGAACAGGATACTACGGAACCTGCGATACCCTGGCGGTGGCTCCCAGCGCGATGGCCTTAAGCTTTGGCCTGGTGCCGGAAGAGCTGAAAGAAAAAGTGATACGGGAAATGCTGTTCCAGCTCACCCAGTCCAGGGGAAGCGTGGAATTCCCGACGGGCATCCTGACCACAGGCATCCTGACCCAATGCCTGTCCGACCTTGGCAGGGACGATATTGTCTGGGAATTTTTGAAACGGGAAGCATATCCTTCGTTCCGCTTCATGCTTTCCAAAGGCGCGACAACAATCTGGGAGAGATGGCAGTACCTGGTACATAACGAAATGAACTCCCACAACCACCCGGCGCTTTGCGGCGTAGGAAGCTGGTTTTTTAAAGCGCTTTTAGGATTAAGGAGAATAGAGCCGCAGCAGGACGGCGGGGCGCTTCTTAAGCTTCGTCCGTTTATCCCGGACGACCTTACATGTGCTTCCATGAGCATGAAGACTCCGTGGGGAGAGATCCGGCTGTCCTGGAAAAAAGAAGCGGACGGTACCCGTTACCGCGCGGTTCTGCCTGGCGCCGTGAAAGCATGGCTGGATCTTGATGGCTATGGACAGGAATGGCGCGGAGGAGAACATGAAGTGCTGCTGAAAGAATAGGGAAACGGCAGAGGAAAGGAGCAGACATGAACAAAAATCCAATCATAAAAGGTTACTATGCGGATCCGGATATCCGGTATTTTGACGGGCGTTACTATATCTATCCAACGACGGATGGGGGAATGTGGAAAGGGACAGTGTTTCATTGCTTTGTCTCAGAAAATTTAGCTGATTGGAAGGATTGCGGGGTGGTATTTGACGTGGCAAGGGATTCCAAATGGGCGGACGACTTTGCCTGGGCGCCTACCGCAGCATGCAAGAACGGACGCTATTACCTGTATTACTGTGCGAACCAGCAGATCGGCGTTGCGGTTGCCAACCAGCCGGAAGGACCGTTTCAGAATCTTTCCGTTGAGGAACCGCTGCTCTCCCTGTCCAAATTGGAGAACGGCGTGAAGCTTTCCCAGATGATTGACCCGTATTTCTATTCCGATCCATCCGGGAAAAATTACCTGTTGTTTGGAAACGGCGAAAATCCGGCGATTGCAGAGCTTGAGGACGATATGGCCACGCTGCTTCCAGGAAGTATGAGGCAGATTGCCTTTATAGGGCAGGCGGATTTTACGGAAGCAGTGATGGTGTTTTACAAGGATGGGCTCTATCATTTCACCTGGTCCTGCGGAGATACCCGCAGCGAGAATTACCATGTGAATTACGGGGTCGCAGAGTCGGTGTTTGGCCCGGTGAAGGTAGTAGGGACGATCCTGGAACAAAAGCCGGAAAAAGGGATCCTGGCTCCCGGCCATCACAGTATCGTGGAAGATCCTGGCACCGGGGAATACTGGATCGCCTATCATCGCTTTTCCACCAGCCTTCCAGAGCACGTAGGAGGAGAACAGAGGGGGTATTTCCGGGAACTTTGCCTGGACCGGCTGGAATTTGACAATCAGGGGCTGATCGTCCCGGTCTGCTGTACTCCTTGATAGAAAGCCTGCTGCCAAGCATGGCGGTTTGGCCTATAAAGAAGAAAGGGTTCCTGCCTGCAGCAAAAACGCTGCGGCAGGAGCCCTTTTGGCTTTCCAGCCAATCACCCTTGAATCTCCTTGATCAGCTTACGCACACCGGGGCAGGGAACCTTTCCCAACTCCCTGGGTTCGATCTTTTTGAGACCGCCGCCGTAGACACGGCCCTCCTGTTCGATGATATCCGTGGACAGGCGGTTCAGATACAGCCAGACGTTGTCCAAAAGCTTCGGATCCTTGCCCATGGCGCTTAAAAGATCCCCTTTGGGGTAAAGCATCAGGTAGGAGTTGGTGGCGATCGCATTGGAATAATTGCGGATGAAGTGGAAGGGCTTGCTTTCCGCTGTTTTTTTTCGTCCCATATAGGTGCAGAGGAGAGGCGGAGAAGCCCGTCTTTCCTGAAAATACCATCTCTTCCGATTTTTGCACAGATACCGGTTGGAGACGGTGTCGATGCCCTTCTGGAGATAATTCCACAGTTCAGGGTAGAGCTTTTGCAGATCCTCCTCCAACAAAGTGCAGTTAATGAGATAGTAGGGTTTTTCCATGACGGGGCTTCCGTCCGGATTGGCCTCGATTACATCAGTACCCAGAAAACGCGGGCTGGGGAGGATGGGATGCATGTAATCCATAGACAGCCCGTTTTTCTGTATTTTCTGCTGATCCATGATGAAAAAGGCGTTATCCCCTGTGGCGCATCCACGCTTGATGTCAAAGAAATCCTCGATCCGGTCCAGAGAAGTTTCAGAGGCCGGCTTGGGATGATGGGTCAGTTTCGTCCATTTGGGTTCTTTTTCCAGAACCGATTTTGGAATCTTCCGGGAGATATCCGGGTGGTCATGGGTTCCTCCAAAGGAGAGCTCCACATCATAATCCTGCCGACAGACCGTGTTCTCATACCAGAGCACAGAGGAAGAGACCAAGGCGTCTTTGAATTGTAGGGCATTGGGATCATAGCGGTGGATACGCAGGAGCTTTACATGGTTCAGCAGATACTTTTTCAGTTCCTGTCCATAGTTTACATCCATGAATTCACTGGGGATCAGCCACCCGCAGATGGCGTGTGGTTTCAGCCATTTGTGGGCAAGCAGTATGAAGTGACTGTACAGGCTGGCATAGCCGGAGAGGGGAACAGCGGTTTCGCGTTGGATCTGGGCGAGCAGTTTATTCTTGTAGTCCACTGGGAGAAAATGGTGGCGGACATAGGGAGGATTTGCCAGAAGCAAATTGACCTGCCGGTCCGGTTTTGCTACCAGAAAATCCCCGATCCTTACCTCAAGACGGCTGCCCCAGAGCTTGCGGGCAATTTCGCCGTAGTCAGGATCCAGCTCATAGCCCAACATGCGCTTCAGTCTGTAGCCAGAGGATTGCGCCATCAAGGCGGAGAAGAAGACGCCGGAGCCTAAAGCCGGATCAAGAAAGGAAATGTCAGCCTCCTTGTCCAGATGCTTTAGGCCGTAATCAGCGATCTCCTCAGCCAAAGAATAGGGGGTGGAAAACTGCCCAAGCTGTTTGCGCTCGTTTAAGGTCTTGGAGACATCGACAAGCTGCTGCTTTTCAAAACGTTCCAATTCCTTTTTGTTCATAGATATTCTTCCAGATCGTCTATGCGGTGCTCCCATATCCAATCAATCCCTTCCGAGGCTTCATACCCCAGATAACCGGCATCGAAATATCCACACAAAAATAAGACAAAGCGGACATTTGGTCCGTAGGTGTTTCGTAATTGCTGCATTTTTTGTGCTTCCTCCTTACGTCGTTTATTGACATTCGTAAAATCTCCGGCAGATTTGGCTTCCAAAAGCAGCGGGAAATCTCCGCGTCTGGAGGACAGGGGCTGAACAACTGCATTGATGGGGATGTGGATGCCATACTGCCGTTCCGAACCTCTGTTGAGATAAACGGGGATATTCATGCGGAAAGAGAATTCCCCGGGTTTCAATTCATTGAAACGGACGCCTTTTGCGGAATCTACCTGGGAATAGCCCTTATGTTTCAAATATTGGCGGAGGGCGGTCAGTTGGCGTTTTTCCTGGGCGTTCCGGATAATCGGGTCGGTAATGTTTCCGCAGAGCCGGTCTGCAATAACGGCAGCTGCCCGCTGCTTTTCTGATTCTGTAGGCTGCCGGTTTTCCGAAAGCCAGAGAAAAAGATCAGGATCAGCCATTTTCTGGATGATAGAGAGGAGCCGGTCAAGCTGTTCCATGAGATCCTCCTTCGGCATGCGGGGAGGAATGGAAGGATTGACAGGATCTTCCATCTTGGAAATCAGATTTTTGGATAATCCGGCAATTCCCATCAGACGGTCTCTGGCTATAGGGGGACAGGTTGCCATACGGAGAATAGGAAGGATGTCGGGGCTTTCCATCAGAACCTGTGGGGTCAGGTCTGTCAGATTTTTGGTGACAGCCAGGGCTTTGTCTACCTGATGGGAGGTTGCCGCCCTGGTGTCACGGAATGCTTCCGGAGCAAAGGTCATAAACCATTCATTATAGTAAGCTACGGATGCATCGATATCATCCAGCCACTGCTCCGGATTGTCTTTGTTGATAGGCATGGTTGTGATAGACCTCCTTAAAAAAGTTTCCAATACATCATTATACCATATTTTCGTCTGGAACGGAAAAGTATTTTAGAATTCCTCAAGAGGTCATTTTCATTTTGCCATTTTTGGTGTAAAATATACCAAGAGAAAGGACGGTATTTATGGAGACGATTGAGATTTTAGAAAAAATAGAACGAGGAGAGCTTTCTGCCAAGGAGGCCGAGCAGTATTTTCGCAGACAGCCTTATGAAGAGCTGGGATATGCCAAGCTGGATATGCACCGTAAGCTGCGTTCAGGCTTTGCGGAAGTGGTATTCTGCAGCGGAAAATCGGATGAACATCTTCTGGGCATTTATAAGCGGCTTTGGGAAGAGGAAGGGGAGGTCTTGGGAACGAGGGCAACCAAGGAGCAGTATGATCTGGTGAAAAAGGAAGTTCCTGCCGTAACCTATGATCCCTTGTCCAGGATCCTGAAGATTGAAAAGGAGGGGAAGGAGCGGATCGGGAAAATCGCGGTTTGCACTGCAGGGACAGCGGACATTCCTGTGGCTGAGGAGGCCGCACAGACGGCTGAGTTTTTCGGAAGCTATGTGGAACGGATCTATGATGTGGGGGTTTCCGGAATTCACCGTCTTTTCGATAAGATTGATATAATCCAGAGTGCCAACTGCGTCGTGGCTGTGGCAGGGATGGAAGGCGCGCTGGCGAGTGTGCTGGGTGGATTGGTGGATAAGCCGGTGCTCGCGGTTCCTACTTCTGTAGGCTATGGGGCGAATATGAATGGCCTGTCCGCACTGCTGACGATGATCAATTCCTGTGCCAACGGAATCGCCGTAGTGAACATCGACAATGGCTATGGAGCGGGATATATGGCAACCCAGATCAACCGGATGGGTGTGGGAAAAGACGGATGAAGGGAGGGTATTCATGAAAAAAATCGAGACCATTCATGCGGTGGGGCATGTGCTGTGCCACGATGTGACACAGATTATCAAAGATCAATCAAAAGGACCGATCTTCCGAAAGGGTCATGTGGTCACTGCGGAAGACATCCCGGTACTGCTTTCCATAGGAAAGGAACATCTCTTCGTCTGGGAGCAGGAGGAGGGAATGCTCCACGAAAATGAAGCAGCGAAAATCCTGTGTGATATCTGCAAGGGGGATGGGATGGAAGAAAGCGAAGCAAAGGAAGGAAAGATAGAGCTGACTGCTGCAAAAGACGGCTTATTAAAGGTGGATAGAAAGCATCTGATGGCAGTCAATTCCTTGGGAGAACTGATGATCGCCGTGCGTCATGGAGATTTGCCGGTCAAAGCCGGGGAGAAGCTGGCAGGTACGAGGGTCATTCCACTGGTTATTCAGGAGGAAAAGATGCAGAGGGCAAGAGAAGTTGCCGGAGAGAAACCGCTTCTTACCATCCTCCCATTCCAGAAGAAAAAGGTCGGGATTGTCACCACCGGAAACGAGGTATTTAGCGGCAGGATCCAGGATACGTTTGGACCGGTGATTCTTGAGAAACTGTCGGAATATCGGGCAGAAATACTGGGGCAGACCATTACGGACGATGACAAGGGACATATTACCAGCGCGATCCTGGAGTTTATCCATAAGGGGGCGGAACTGGTATTCTGCACCGGAGGAATGAGCGTGGATCCAGATGACTGTACGCCGGGAGCAATCCGGGATACTGGTGCGAGGGTGATCAGCTATGGGGCTCCGGTGCTTCCAGGAGCAATGCTTCTGCTTTCCTATTATGAGAAGGAAGGCAAGACGGTTCCCATTGTGGGGCTTCCGGGCTGTGTCATGTATGCCAAAAGGACGGTGTTCGACCTGATTCTTCCGCGGCTGTTCGCAGATGATGAAATAAGCGGCGAAGAGCTGGCGGCACTGGGGGAAGGCGGTCTCTGCCTGGACTGTCCGGTATGTACGTTCCCCAACTGCGGATTCGGCAAGGGAAGGATCCTAGGGTGACAGTATGGAACGGAGAGCGTTTTACCGGGAACTGATTCGAAGGCTTGAGAGCGAAGGCAGGGTGGACGTCACCACCTGGCTGTCCGGGAAGCATCAAGGAGAGAAAAGATTCGGCTTCCATGGAGAAGAGGCAGAGACATTTCGGGAGACCTTGAGAGGAAAAATTCCAGTGATTGTGCTGGGCGGAGGGCATGTCTCCCTGGCATTGGAGAACATCCTCAAACTGCTGGAGTTCCATCTCACAGTCATCGACGACAGGGAAGAATTTGCAAACCGAGAGAGATTTTCCCTTGCGGATGAGGTGTTCAGGATGGATTTTGAGACAGAGTTTCCCCAAGCGGTTTTTCCGGAAGGAGCTTATTATATCATTGTGACCCGGGGACATCAGTACGATTATATCTGCCTGAAAGAGATCCTGAAACGTACCAGCGGATATATTGGGATGATCGGGAGCAGGAAGAAGGTTGCCGCAACCTTTCAGAGGCTTCGGGAAGAAGGCGTTTCTGAAGAAGAGATCCGCCGTGTCCATGCTCCAATCGGCCTTCCCATTGGCGGCAGCACGCCGGCGGAGATTGCGGTGAGTATAGCTGCAGAAATCATCCAGGTGAAGGAAACCTCTGGTGTGCAAGGACTGGAAGAGGAGGTCAAAGAGACTCTGCTGAAAGAAGAAGGACCGCTGGTCATGGTGACAGTCCTGAAAAAGGAAGGGTCCTCTCCGCGGGGACGGGGAAGCAGGATGCTGGTAGGCGAATATGGAAAGATCAAGGGGAGCATCGGCGGAGGCGCCGTGGAATATGAGGCGGCAAGATATGCAAAGGAGTCCCTGGGGCATGAGCTTTTTGAAACCGTACAATACAGGCTGTCCGATGGACAGGCAGCGGATTTAGGGATGATATGCGGCGGAAGTATCCAGGTCTTGTTTGAGAGCCTGTGAGGGCAAAAGCTGGAAAGGAGAACATACAGTGGAGCTGACACATTTTGACGACAGAGGAAATGCCCGCATGGTTGATGTTGGCGAAAAGGAGATTACCTGCCGGGAGGCACTGGCAAGGGGCAGCATTTTTCTGGGGCAGCAGGCTTTTCGGGCGGTAAGACAGGGAACTGCCCCAAAGGGTGATGTGCTTTCCGTGGCAAGAGTCGCGGGAATCATGGGAGCAAAACGGACTGCCGAGATGATCCCTCTCTGCCATATTCTTCCGCTTACGGGGATTGAGGTGGATTTTTTGCTGGATGAGGAAGCATTGCGGGTGGAGGCATCCTGCCGCGTGAGGACAAAAGCAAGAACCGGCGTGGAGATGGAAGCGCTGCAGGGAGTTTCCACAGCGCTTCTTACCATTTATGATATGCTGAAAAGCCTGGATAAAGAGATGGAAATCGGCAGGATCTACCTTGCTGAAAAGACAGGAGGAAAAAGCGGTTCTTTCCGAAATGAGAAGAGGATAGAGGAAGGGAGCAGGTCTTTATGAGAGATCGGCTGGGAAGGGAAATCGACTATCTTCGAATCTCTCTGACGGAAAGCTGCAACCTGAACTGTCTCTACTGCAATCCTTTGAGAGGTCAGGGGACAGGCTGTAACGATCAGGAGGGGGAGAGGCTTGAACTTACGGAGCTGTTCTTTTTGTGTACGCTGTTTGTACGTTCAGGTGTCCGCCGGTTTAAGATCACCGGCGGGGAACCTCTGTTGAGACCAGGCTGTCTGTCCTTTGCAGCCAGGCTGAAGAGCCTTGAGGGTGTGGAGGAGGTGACTTTGACTACCAACGGGGTACTTTTGGAAGAGGTCTGGGAGGAAGTGAAACAGAGCGGTCTGGACGGGATCAATATCAGCCTGGACAGCTTGGATCACGGACGTTTCCGCAGACTTACCGGAAAAGATGCCTTGCCAAAGGTCTTAAAAGGGATCGACCGGTGTGTGAACTTTGGAATCCGTACGAAGATTAACTGTGTCCCTATTCGGGGAGTGAATGACGGAGAAATCTGCAAGATCGCAGCTCTGTCCAGAAATCAGCCGATAGATGTCCGTTTTATAGAACTGATGCCCATCGGTTTTGGGAAATACTATGAGGGGATGAGTGCAGCGAAGGTCCGAAGCGTCCTGACAACTGCCTATGGCGTTGGTGAGGAGATTACCGGGCGCCGGGGAAATGGTCCGGCCGTTTACTGCAGGTTTCCTGGGTTTCGGGGGTGCACTGGTTTTATTGATGCCGTGCATGAAAAGTTTTGCCGAAGCTGCAATCGGATCCGCCTTACTTCCAGAGGCGTTTTGAAGACCTGCCTTTTTTATGAGGAAGGGCTGGAACTAGGAAGGATGCTTCGGGAAAACAGAGGAGAAAGAGAACTGCTCCAGGCAGTGGAGAAAGCCATTTTTGAGAAAAAAGAAGAGCACCATTTCTGCAGCAGAGAGTGGGAGAAGGAAAAAGAAACAAAGGGAATGGTAAAAATCGGAGGATGAATATGGGAAAAGTCAGAGCAATCTGCGTCAGTGAAAAACGCGGAGTGGGAAAAACGAAGGTGGAGGAGGCAGTATTTTGCCGTGATTTCGGGATTATGGGGGATGCCCATGCCGGAAAGTGGCACCGGCAGGTCAGCCTTCTCTCCAAGGAAGCCATGGATGCGTTCAAGAAAGCCGGGGCGGAGGTGTCTGAAGGAGACTTCGGGGAAAATCTGGTGGTAGAGGGATTCAACTTCAAGGAGTTACCGGTGGGGACGCTGCTCCGCTGCGGCGATGTCCTCCTGGAGATTTCCCAGATCGGGAAAGAATGCCATAACCATTGTGCCATCTATAGGTCAGTTGGCGACTGCATTATGCCAAGGGAAGGGGTGTTTGCCATTGTCCGGGAAGGAGGCCGGATCCATGTCGGGGACGAGATGACCCTGGGGGGGCATGTTTTCCGCTATCCGGCTGCTGTGATCACCTTGAGCGATAAAGGGGCGGCTCATAAAAGGAAGGATGAGAGCGGGCCTCTGATCCGAGAAATGCTGGAGGAGGGGCCTTTCCTGGTCACCCATCAGTATCTGCTTCCCGATGAACCGAATCCGTTGTCCGACCTGCTTCGGGAGCTTTCAGATGGCAGGAAGGCCGCTCTCATTCTGACCACCGGCGGGACAGGGTTTTCCAAAAGAGACCTTACCCCGGAGGCAACGATGGCCGTGGCGGAACGGAATGTGCCTGGAATCGCCGAAGCGATCCGGTCGTACTCTATGGGCATCACTCCCCGGGCTATGCTGGGAAGAGGGGTTTCCGTCCTTAGAAAGGAAACGTTGATCATCAACCTGCCTGGAAGCCCGAAGGCAGTGCGGGAAAGCCTGGCTTTTATCCTCCCCACCCTTCGTCACGGATTGGACATCCTTACCGGACATGACGGAGAATGTGGGAGGTCAGAGCTTAAAACTCCGCAGTGAGTTCCTGTGTGAATGTTTCAGAAACAATCAGCCTTGTCAGAAGGACGATACAGGAGAGAATTGTGGGGCAGCCAAGGCCGGGGACAGCCCCCAACAAAGATTAATATGTGGAGTCACATATGAAGAAATAAATTGTAAAATAATTGCTGATTATGTCGATAAACGTGCTATTTGTGTGTGATATATAGAAATACAAGGTTCGGTATGGTATACTCCAAATTGTCATCGCTAGAGAAAAAAAGATATTTGAAAGAAATATTTTGAGGGAGGAATTAGTGATGGTAAGGGTTGGAGTTTGCACTGACCATCCTGCAAAGCTTAAGGATACGCAGGATAAGATAGAGGAATACCTGAAAAAACGAAGCTGCTGGTATGAGATGGAAGCCTTTTTAGGGATCAAAGAGCTGCTTGCTGCGTTGGAGGGAGAAAAGCTGGACATCTTGTTTCTGGAAATGATCAGTGAAAAACAGGCAAAGGCGGCAGTGATGCTGGGGCAGAAGGAAAAAGATATGAAGCAGGTTTTTTTGATGGAGGGAAAGAAAAAGGATTTTTGTCTGCCGGAAGACTTGCCCTTTGCTTCTGTGGCTGCAGAAAATCTGGAAGAGGCGCTTCCGGAATTGATAGACCGCTTTTTCTGGAAGGAGCATTATCTGAAAAGGGAGCGGATGATCCTAAGCACCAAAGGCAGGCAAGTCGTCATTCCCATCAGGGAATTGATGTATCTGGAGCGGGATAAAAGGCTCACCACCTTGGTACTGATGGACGGGTGCAAGGAGACGTCCGCCTATGATCTTGCTGTCCTTCAGGATATGATCGGGCGGGATGATTTTCTGCGGTGCCATAACAGCTATGTGGTCAATCTAAATTTTGTGAGAGAATTCAGAAGAAACGAATTTTGTCTGTCGAACGGGAAGGACATTCCGGTAAGCCGACGCTATCTGGATGAGGTGAGGAGGCGGTTCAAGCTCTGGGCAGACAGTATTTGGTAGAGGAGATTAGCGATGAATCTATTTGATATTTTAGGCCCGGTGATGGTCGGACCCAGCAGCTCCCATACAGCAGGGGCTGTACGGATTGGGTTGATCACCAGAAAACTTTTGGGCGCTGTGCCTGTGAAAGCGGAGATCGGGATGTATGGTTCCTTCCTGGCTACCGGGAAAGGACACGGAACGGATCGTGCGATCGTGGCAGGGCTTCTGGGAATGCAGCCGGATGACATGAGAATCCCAAGAAGTTTTGAACTGGCCGATGAGGCAGGTCTTCAATTTGGATTTACAGAGGCCAAGCTGAAGGGGGCGCACCCCAATACCGCAGTCCTTAAGGTACTGGGAGACAATGAGAGGGAGATGACGATCCGTGCCTGTTCTTTGGGCGGAGGAAGGATCATGATCAATGAGCTGGACGGTATTGAAGTGAATTGTACCGGAGAAATGCCAACCATTGTAGTCAACCACAGAGATGAACCGGGAAGGGTAGCAGAGGTTACCACGATGCTTTCCATGCTTTCTATCAATATTGCCACCATGTCGGTCTACCGGGACAAACGGGGCGGCAGGGCAGTGATGGTCGTGGAATTAGATCAAGGGATCGAGTCGGATACTTTGAAATTTCTGGAAAGCCTCAAAGGAATCCTGAAGGTTACCTATATTAATATGGGGGAGTAGAAAATGGCCTATTTATCATTGGAAGAAATTGTAAAAGATTGTGAAGCGAAAAAAATTCCTTTTTTCCGCCTTGTCATGGAGGATGATATGCAGGAAAGAGGAGTTTCTGAGAAAGATTCCAGAACCCAAATGGTCAAGCTTTGGCAGGCGATGCGGGATGCTGCAAAGAACTATGATGCCAATGAGCGTTCTACCAGCGGATTGGTAGGAGGCGCCGGCGGCAGGATGGAGGAATACCGCAGGAACGAAGAGCCTCTGTGCGGAACCTTTGTAAGTCGGGTTATCGCGGAAGCTCTGAAGATGGGAGAGTGCAATGCCTGTATGAAACGGATTGTAGCAGCGCCCACAGCAGGAGCGTGCGGTGTGCTTCCAGCGGTATTGGTGCCTTTTTTTGAGGAGCATGAGACGGAAGAGAATGTGATTCTGGAGGCTCTGTATACAGCGGCAGGGATTGGGCAGGTGATCGCTGCCAGAGCCTATATTGCCGGAGCTTCGGGAGGATGCCAGGCAGAGATTGGAACCGCAAGTGCTATGGCTGCGGGAGCTCTGGTACATCTTCGCGGCGGTTCCCCCCGCGCAATTGTCCATGCAGCAGCTATGGCGATCAAGAACCTTTTGGGATTGGTCTGCGACCCTGTAGCAGGTCTCGTGGAGGTACCCTGTGTGAAACGGAATGTCATCGGAGCGATGAATGCACTTTCCAGTGCGGATATGGCGCTCGCAGGGATCGAAAGCAGGATTCCGCCCGATCAGGTCATCGATGCCATGAAAGAGGTGGGAGATCTGATGAGCGTTTCCCTCAAAGAAACCGGCGAGAGTGGTCTTGCCGGAACGCCGGAGGGAAGAAGCGTACAAAACCGGATGTTTGCCGGAAAATAGAATGGCCTAGCGCTTTCAGGCGGCAGGGTGTTTTGGAAAAAAGGACTTGACTTTCATGCGTTCGCTATGGTATGATAGACGAGCGAATGGAAGTAGGTCTTTTTTTTATGCCTAAAAACAACAGCAAGCGCAAGCTGTTACCAACATTAACAAGAAGGCGAGGTGGAAGTTGTGCGCGTAAGAGTAACATTGGCATGCACGGAATGCAAACAGAGAAACTACAATACCATGAAGGATAAGAAGAATCATCCGGATCGTATGGAAACCAAGAAATATTGTAGATTCTGCAAGAGACACACATTACACAAGGAAACCAAGTAATTGTTTGAACCAGACGAAGGGGTGAGAATTATGGGAGATACCGCTAAGACTGCGAAAGCAGACAAAGCTCCAAAGAAGAGCTGGTTTGAAGGCTTGAAATCTGAGTTCAAAAAGATTATTTGGCCGAGCAAGCAGGACATCTGCAAGGAGACGGTAGCCGTAGTGATTGTTTCTGTAATGTTAGGAGTGATCATTGCGATCATTGACTTTTTGGTTCAGTTTGGTATCGATTTCTTAGTAAAATAAGGACAAGGGTGAGAGTATGGCAGAAGCAAACTGGTATGTGGTCCATACCTATTCCGGGTATGAGAACAAAGTGAAAGCCAACATCGAAAAGACCATCGAAAACCGCCATCTGGAAGATCAGATTCTGGAGGTTCGAGTGCCTATGGAGGATGTTGTGGAAGTCAAAAACGGCGTTAAGAAACAGATTCAGAGAAAGATGTTTCCGGGCTATGTGCTTCTGAACATGATCATGAATGATGATACCTGGTACGTCGTTCGGAATACCCGCGGTGTCACAGGATTTGTAGGCCCGGGATCCAAGCCGGTTCCGCTGACGGAGGAAGAGATGAAACCGTTGGGAATCAAGGCAGGCGAAATCGAGGTCGATTTCCAGGAAGGCGATACCGTGACCATCACCGGAGGCGTCTGGAAGGATACTGTCGGCGTCATCCAGGCTATGAATCACAGCAAGCAGATGGTTACCATCAATGTAGAATTATTTGGTCGAGAGACACCGGTAGAGATCAGCTTTACCGATATCAAGAAAATGTAACAAGAAGGTTTTGTCGAAAGTATATTCGCGCTTTCGGACAAGTGGGAGGGAAACCCCCGACAATACCACATAGGAGGTGCCTAAAATGGCAAAGAAAGTAACTGGTTATATTAAATTACAGATTCCTGCTGGAAAGGCAACACCAGCACCACCAGTTGGTCCTGCTCTGGGTCAGCACGGTGTAAATATCGTTCAGTTTACAAAGGAGTTCAACGCAAGAACAGCTGATAAGGGTGACCTGATCATCCCGGTTGTCATCACTGTTTACGCAGATAGAAGCTTCAGCTTCGTAACCAAGACTCCGCCGGCAGCTGTACTGCTGAAGAAAGCCTGCAACCTGAAATCTGGTTCCGGCGTACCCAACAAGAACAAAGTAGCTACCATTTCCAAGGACAAGGTTCGTGAAATCGCAGAGATGAAGATGCCGGATCTGAATGCAGGAAGCGTAGAGGCAGCTATGAGCATGATTGCTGGTACTGCGCGCAGCATGGGTATTGTAGTAGAGGATTAAATGCTCCTTTTCGCCCATAACATTGCAACGAACATTGTAAACAACGACACGTGGGAGGGATATTCCCGCAAATACCACCAGGAGGTAATTTTAATATGAACAGAGGAAAGAAATACGTAGAGGCTGCAAAAGCGGTAGACCGCACAAACCTTTACGATACCGACGAAGCAATCGCTCTGGCTAAAAAAGTAGCAGTTGCTAAATTTGATGAGACAATCGAAGTTCACATCAGAACCGGATGTGACGGACGTCATGCTGACCAGCAGATCCGTGGTGCAGTTGTACTGCCGCATGGAACAGGTAAGACGGTACGTGTCCTGGTTTTTGCTAAAAATGCGAAGGCAGACGAAGCAAAGGCAGCAGGTGCTGAGTTCGTAGGAGCTGAGGAACTGATTCCGAAGATCCAGAACGAAGGCTGGCTGGATTTCGATGTAGTAGTAGCTACACCGGATATGATGGGTGTTGTAGGACGTCTGGGTCGTGTACTTGGACCGAAAGGCTTGATGCCGAACCCGAAAGCCGGAACCGTAACCATGGATGTTACCAAGGCAGTTCAGGATATCAAAGCTGGTAAGATTGAGTACAGATTGGACAAAACCAACATCATTCACGTGCCAATTGGAAAAGCTTCTTTCACAGAAGAGCAGTTACGTGACAACTTCCAGACGCTTATGAATGCAATCGTGAAGGCACGTCCCGCTACCTTGAAGGGACAGTACCTGAAGAGCGTAACCATTGCTCCGACGATGGGGCCGGGGGTTAAGCTGAATACGGCGAAATTTGCATAAGAATAAGTGAGAGAGTCTCCGGGGGACCGGGGGCTTTCTTTTTTTGTGTGGGGGTGAACGCCGGAAATCGGTTCCCCAGGTCGGTGGGCTGGCGTTTCGCTGGCAGATTCTAAGCACAGAGGGGCAGTGGTGTGGGAGGCAGTCGCAAACTCGCCAAGCTTCCCTGATGGCAAGCTTGGCTCAGACAGCTGCTCCTTTGAATTTGGGCTGGAAAGCCCAAATTCACTCCCACACCGCTGCCCCACTGCACTAAGAATCTGCAGCAGCTCACTTTACGCCCACCGACCTGGGGAACCGATTTCCGGCTGCCACTACGTTACGGAAAAAAGAAAGATGGTCCGGAGGGAGACTTTGGGGGGGCTCTTGCCGCGGGGCGGCAAATTGCCTAGGGAGTTAGGATTTTTGGGTGTTGGTTAGGTATTCTTCAAGGCAAAGGTTTTGCTCGTACATTTCGGTTGCTGCTTCTACGCCGACGTAACGGTAATGCCATACCTCCTCTGCGGTACCTGTAAGATCGGTTTTTCCGGCTGGATAGCGGAAAATGAATCCGTATTTATAGCTGTTTTCCTGCAGCCAAAAGTAAAGGTCGTAAGTAGCGCCGTTAATATCTACTGCAATTCCTAGCTGATGTTCGCTGTGCCCGGGTACTGCAACCCATTGTTCGGCTTGTTCTATCGCTTCCTCTTTGGAATATCCTTGCTGGGTGTATTCCGCAATTTTTTCGTCATATAGTTCCTGTTGTTTTTCTTGTGTGCGATAACCGGACACAACGGTCGGGAGTTGGTTCCAGTTTCCTTCTTTGGCTGCTTCTAGCATTTCCATAAGCGGCTGGTAAATGCGTTCGTCCACTTTTTCGCCGCCAGGGACTTCAACCAGGTTAACCTCATGGTTTTCAGGAAGCGGGTTCCACTTATTGACCAATGTCAAATTCCAATCGGTATCGCTGCTTGAGAGGGATGTGAGATCACTTTCTGTACTTTTTTCTGACACAGGGGTGCTAAAAGTTACTTCTGCCTGACTTTCGGCGGAAGAAATATCAGCACTTTCTTTGGAGTATTCCTTATCGAAAAGAAGAGAGTGGATTAGCATTATCACAACTACAGCAAACGAGACAGGGAGAAAAAATAGATAGATCCGTCTGTTCCGCCTGCGGCTCTTTGCTGTCTTTCTTTTTTGGTTTCTGCTCTGTATACTGTTTTTAACCATAAATTTATCTTTACTCCTTTCTTCGGACAAATAAGAAATGTCCCTTTGCAGTAATGATTGTACCGCAAAGAGACATTTTGGACTTTACAATTAGATTGCTTAATTCCTAAGATAATCCTAAGATACAGGTAATTGAACAGTGAAGGTAATATGATCGAGTTCGCTGTGGGCTTCAATCGTGCCGCCGTGCAAAAGGACAATTTCTTTTGCGATTGCTAATCCGAGCCCGGTACCGCCGGTGTCGGAAGCACGCGCTTCGTCTAAACGATAAAATTTATCGAACAAAGAAGAAAGTTTTTTTTCAGGGATCGTCTTTCCGCTATTTTGGAACGAAATGATAATATGCTGTTCTTTTTGTATGGCTGAAACAATAATATTTGTGTTAGGATAGCTGTAGGAGGCAGCATTTTTCAATAGGTTGCCGAATACACGGGCTATCTTTTCGGGATCTGCATAAATTTCTATATTTTCATCAAGTTCTAACAAAACGGTATTATTGCGTATGGAAAATGTAGGTAAAAATTCGTCCCGCA
>DVFT01000023.1 GCA_018713105.1 Candidatus Limivivens merdigallinarum
TGTGTAGCAGAACGTGAAAGACAAGGAAGGCAGCTGATGGCGTGCCGGGGCACGTCGAAGCTGTCTGACGCTGGATTTCGCGTTCTGATGCACTGGATTTGATGCGATATTTCCTTGGATTGCTATAGTACCATCCACCAGGTTTCTTGGCTGTATGCTCCCATTATACGATGTCCTTTCGGTAAAATCTACCTTAAAATATCAATCGCATTCATGTCTCTCCATAAATCCACTCCTGGAGCATCCGGCTGTTTTCCTCCAGATCCGGCACCAGCACCTCCATCCCTATCTTAAGCGTCTCATTGGTATACGTTCCTTCCGCCGGGATCCGGTAGCTCTCCACTTCCGTAATCCCGCTTGCCAGAACGGTATAGAGAAGCCTTAGGATCTGTCCGTTGGTCATGTCCGTCGTCAGATTGGGGAATACCTGATCCGCCAGCGCCAGCATCCCTGTAAGCCCTTGCTTCTTAGCTTTCTCAAATGCCGCCATCAGCACCCGTCTCTGGCGTTCCGTCCGCTCCCAGTCTGAGTTTCCCACATAGCGGATGCGGGAATAGGCAAGCAGCTGGGAAGGCGAAAGGGAATTCACCCCTGCCTTCAGGTTCCAGGGGTTCCCCTCCGGATCCGGCTGCTCCACCCCATCCCCATTCCGGTTCATATAGTCAGCCTCCGCCTGGCTCAATTCGATCTCCAGGTTTCCCAGCGCAGCCATGGAGGTCACAAAGCCCTCGAAATCCACCTCCACGTTTCCATCCACATGGACTCCTAAGCTTTCCTCGATCACCTGGTCCAAAAGCGGCATTCCTCCGAACTGATAGGCTGCATTGATGCGGTTGTCGCTGTAGCCTGGGATCGGCACGTAGAGATCCCGCATGATGGAGGTGAGGATGATCTTCTTTCTCGCCTTGTTGATGCTGCAGAGGATCATACTGTCCGAACGCTGCCTTGTCTGCCCTTCCCTCCGGTCTTGTCCGATCAGCAGGATATTGATCACCTCCTTGTCCTTCATCCCATTGATATCCAGGTCTTCCTCGGCGCTCTGATTCTGCCCGGCACTTTCCTGATCCACCCGGCTGATCCGGTTCAGTTTTCCCTGTACCAGGAAAAATGCCGCAGCGCCGATCAGAAGCACCACACCTGCCGCAATGCCCAGCTTGCCCCATAAGGGAATCTTTTTCTGTTTCATTTACAAACCTCCTTCAAAGCTATATTTATAAAATTTTCTGTAATTTTCTCTACCTTTATTCTGAAAATTTATGATATAATACTCTAAAATGATGCTAAAGGGGGATTTACTATGAACAAAATTATTACCGTCGGGCGTGAATTCGGCAGCGGCGGGCGCGAACTGGGCAAACGCCTTGCTGACCTTCTGCATATTGCTTACTACGACAAAGAGATCGTCACAGAGATTGCGAAGAAAACTTCCCTGGCAGAGTCTTATGTCCATCAGGTTATGGAACACAACCCCACAATCTACTATCCGATCACCATCGGGCACAGCTTCTACCCCATGGTGAATCCGATCATGGATCTGAACAACAGCATTTACGTAGAACAGAGCCGGATCATCAAGGAAATGGCAGACGAGTCCGACTGTGTGATCGTGGGACGCTGTGCCGATTATATCCTCCGCGAACGGAAACCTATGCGCCTTTTCGTCTATGCGGATATGCAGTTTAAAATGGACCGCTGCCGCAAAAAAGCACCCTCCGACGAGGAGCCTTTAAGCGACAAAGAACTGAAGCAGCACATCACTTCCATTGACAAGAACCGTTCTAAGTATTATCAGTTCTTCACCGGGCAGAAATGGGGCGAACGGATCAACTACGATTTCTGCATCAACACGACAAACCTCTCCATTAAGGAAGTGGCGTTGGCGATCAGCAGGATGTTTTAAGGAAAAAATAGAAGCCACCTTATACGGTGGCTTCTATTTTAGAATGTGTTTCAGAAAATGTCAGCGCATCGGCTTAGCCATTTTGCTGCCGAGCCCCTTACAGCAGAGACACCGCCTCAGACAGCTCATAAATTCTGTCGTTTCCCACGGCAAACTTCACCTTTCCCGTGCCTTCCAGGCATATGCCGATATGCCAGAAGTCACGGAGGGACGGCGCTTTCACCCTGATCTTTCTCACAGACCTGTCTTTGCCGAATGCCCGGATGGTGATTTCCAGGGACAGCTCCCTGCGTCCTTCTATCCGGGCAAATTCCTGTTCATTCCAGAGAATTTTCCCTTTGCTCAAGTCTCTTCCGTCTCCAATTTTGATTTTAGGCTGCCCGCTTTCCCGGATACTGTTATCCGCCTCTTCGTAAGTGTGGGCAGTCAGATAGAATTCTACCTGACCCATAAGGTATTCTTCCGCCATCCTGGTCAGATTTTCCTCGTCCTCCCGCTCCAAGCCATGGATGACAGGGAAACCGCAGACCGGGCATTTGCTCACGTCTGTCACATCATTTCCGCATACTCTGCACTTCATATTCATCCTCCTCGATCCCTTATCCCTTTTGCTCCTCCAGATAAACCTGATACATGCGGCTCAAATCCTCCACCGCTTCACAGAGAGCCTCCCTTTTGCTCTCAAATTCTTCCGCCAATGCCCGAAGAGAGGCTGCCGTCTCAGGCACCCTTTTCATTTCCCTGACATAGGGATCCGAAAGCCCCTGATTCCAGGCACGGAGCAGCTCCTTTCCATAGCTTTCCTGTTCCTTCAAAGCTTCCTTTCCGCTCTCATATTCTGCGAGGAAAGCCTCCAGGTCCCGGATCTGCTCCTCCAATCTTTGCGTTTCTTCCCTGGCTTTGATCGCCTCTGCCTTCAGATGCCCTGCTTCCTGTTCGGTTCTTAATAACTCCTCCCTGGCATTCCTCTCCTCTTCCTGTGCTTTCTGCACGATCGTCTCTTTTTCGCCGACCTGAGCCTTCAGTGTTTGAAGCATCTGTTTTCTCTTCTCATCTTCGATCGATGGCAGGCTGGAATTGAGCAGATAATCATAAAGCTTGCCCACCTGGGAAAGCTTCATGGCGGCAGCCTTTTCATCCTTCCTAGGCAAAAGCGCTGCCGGTACTCCCGTTTTCTCCGCAGCGTCGCTGCAGATATCCAGAAAAAGCCCCAGGACATCTTCCAGGTAAATCTCATCTCTTTCTTCCAGTATTTTAAGGGTACTCTTTGTCTTTAAAAACAGTTCATCCATGGGCTGTATTCTCAAGCTCCACCAAATCAAACAGGTCCGAAAGCCTGCTGAGTTCGATGGACTTTTCCCTTCCTGTAAACTCGCCTGTCAGATACTGAAATTCCTTGATATGGAGGCTCAAGACCATGGAGTGATCCCAGGAAAACCCGATGGCAAAGGTCTGGATTCCATTTTTGGAAAAAAGATCTCCAATCTCAAGCTTCTCCTGATACTTCCGGCTGGGCGCTATGACAATGCCCCGGCGGTCATCCTCGGAAGGATTCACCACGAACTGCCGGATCCTGCTCCCCATAAAAATGCGCTCCTTCTGATCTTTTGGGTTTTTCAGGTAGTATACTTTTCCGCACTCGATCTTTTCCCGGTATTTCACTGCATAGGAAAACGCCTGGTCTGAATTCTCCGTGTAGATTCCGATGGCATAGGGAGCCCGCTCCGGAATGGTAATTTTCTGCTCTGCGATCAGTGCCGCGCCGAAAGCGATGGCATTCTCGCAGTCCGTGCGTTCCTTGATGATGCCATCCAGCCTGCGGTCCTGGGAGGTAAAGCCAAACCGCTGTTTGATCTGCCTGCGCACCAGATAGAAATTACTGAAGCCTCCCGCCATGGCGATTTTGAATCCCTCCTGCTGGGAATTGCGGTAATCAATCCCGTGCTTCTCCATGTAGGAAATGATCTCTCCCAGTTTTTCATCCAGAACCCCGGCGATGACCTTTTGGTAAACCTGATACATCAGCCCATAGCTGACCTCCACCTCTTCCCCCATATATTCCAGGAGTGTGAATTCTTCCTCCAAAGTCTCCAGGGGGAGCAGCGTATTCTGCTCGTAAAACTCTTCCACCTCCGCGCTCCTGCTCTGAAGCTCTTCCTCAAAGCTGTATACCGCCTTATAAAATTTCTCATCCGTTTTGGGTTCTTCCCCCATCTGCTTTTGGATTGCCTCTGCCGTCACGGATTCCATAAAGACGATCCCGGCTTTCCCGATCCTGCCTTCCTCGTTTTCCCCTGCGCCGGTACGGTCCTTCACCTGGATGCTGGTCTCTCCATCCTCGCACGTCACCTCATTCAAAGTAATGTCCAGCGTTCCTCCCCCGTAGTCGATCAGCAGGATATGCCCCTTAAAGTCTTCTTTTCGGGAAAGCTTATAATTCCAGACAAAGTATGCGCTGGCTGCCGCCGGTTCACTGACCACCTGTACTTCATGGACAAAGGGCAGGCTTTTGCAGATATCCCTGATCTTCGTACAGCAGTCGATCCCCGCCAGCTGCTCATACCAGATTTCCGGAACCCCTACCACCAGGTTTCCAATCTCCTCTTCTCCGCAGGCTTTCAGGCATTCTCCCAGCGTCTTCTCCAGATATCGGCGGCTGATCTCCTCTGGCTGGTCTTCCCCCTCAAACCCCCGTTCCTTCAAAATCTCCGGATTCGTCTCGGACAGGAGCATTTTAAACGCTTTAAAGATCTGGATATTGGAACGTTCCGCCCTCTTCCTTGCAATGATGCCGTATTCATACTGCCCTTTCTTGTTCTTGGATACCACAGTAGGGATGAACGGCGTGGCTGCCGTCTGTGAGAGGAGCACCGCCTTGGGCTGACCATTGCTCAAAACAGAGGTGACCGTATAGGTGCTCCCAAAATCCAAGCCGATATTAATCATCTTTCATCTTCCTTTTCTATACTCCTTTTGGTCAATGTCAAAGTAAAGTCCCGAAAACGAACTCCCTGATCATATAGAAACCGCTGGTTCAGGCGTTCTTCCAGACGCTGTTCCAGACGGGTAGTTTCCGTCCCTGAAAGCAGGATCAATTCTGCTTTGATCTGTCCTTTCAAGTATTCTTCCACGTCATTCCTGCCAAGTAGAAAATCATCCAGACGTTCGGCAGCCCTGTCATAGTTTGCCCAGGAAGAAAACCATCGTTTCGCAAAGGACTGTTCGCCCAGGATCTCCGCCTGAAAACTGCCCTTTACCTCCCAGGCTTCCAAAAGCCCGGTTTTCTGATTCCGATAGGATATGACGCCTGCATTCCACGATGTCCGGCAATGCTTCCTGTTTTTTCCCAGGTAAAGCATCCTTCCATTCTCCTTCGCTTCATAGATCCCGGATATCCAGAACGTCTCCATCCCGCCGCTTTCCGTTTCCACAAAGGCGGTCTCGCCCGGCTGTACCCTGACCGCTGTTCCGGCTTCGGTTTTCTCCATAATCAGGGAATCGCTGACGCTCACCTCAAAACGGCAGGGTTCCTGGATACGGATACGCCAGACTTCATTCTGTTTCAAGAAAGCATCGATTTCCTCCCTGACTTTTTTCTTCCGAATCTCTTTTTCCAGGGCTGACAACGTATACGACGTTCCAAACGGCAGCAAATTGCCGGATTCCTCCTGAAGTTCCCGGGAGGAGAGATACCAGTGGATAAAATTGCCGTACCGCTCCAGCTCGTCCATCCCCAGGCGGAATTCCCCTAACACTTTGTTTCTGAGAAGCATATTCTGGATATCCGCCCTCCTGATGTCTTCCGTCACAAAAACGCAGCCCTTCATATTCTCCTTCAATTCTTCCACAAGCCCGGTTCCAGGCTTTGCCGCAAGAGCGGAAAGTTCGGGGAACATCCCCGTCCATCCTTCCAAAGCCTTCTGAAATCCAGGGATTTCCTCCATCCAGACCAAAATGACGAAAATCCCGTTCCGCTTCCTTGGATTCTTAAGCTGCCCCGAAAGGGCTGTGAGCTTTTGCCGGAACTCTTCCTCCCTGGCAAGCGCTGCAAACGTGGGAAAACGGAGCCACAAAGCCGTCTTCCTGGTCTCTCCCTTCTCCATAGTCAGGAACATCTCTGCCTCGTCCAAAAGCTTTTGCCCACACATTTTTCTGCCGTTAATCTGGAATCCCTGCCCTTCCTGTGTGATCTCAAAGAGCCGGTCTCTCCGAAAACCAGCTGCATACAGGCTTCTTTTCAGATACTCTGATGCCGAAAGACGGAACAGATTCTCCAGATAATACTCGTCTTCCCTGAGAAAAGCAAAATGGAACAGCCCATTTTGTACACTAAAATCCGCCATTCCATCACCTTTCTTCCATTCCTAACAGATTCAGGACCAGCCTGCTGACAAACTCTACGATTCCTGCCACCACCAGGGACGGAACCGGAGCCGTAAGCAGCGCCAGCAATAGATTGATATAAAACGTCACAAAGCCGCCCACCACTTTTCCCGGGAGCAAGGAGAGCACCAGCGCTGAATTGGAGTAGAGCACAGCGGTAAAGGTAACCAGATTGATAAAGAAGCTGATCAAAAGAACCACTGCAAAGGAACTATATCCCCTGAAATACATGTATGCCAGATACGCCAGCAGCCAGACGGCATTTACCAAAAACCCCCTGAACAGCAGGCTTTTCCAGAATGCGGCATACTCCTCTCCGGTCATGGAGATCCGGATCATGAAGGGCCAGATCACCAGCATTCCGATGACAAAGACCAAAAGCAGGAAATGTTCGAACCATCTGAGAGCCGTCTTCATCCCCGTCTTCAAGGAGTCTTCCTCTTCCATTCCGATCTCTATCCGATAATTTTTGCGTCTGTGGTTATTCTGCGCCATAGGTTCCGTCCTTTCTATCTGGAAAGCTCATACAGGGTTTCCCCTTTTTCCACCTCTCCTCCGCCTTTCACCAGGAGATGTCCGAGAACGCCGTTCTCTCCTGCCACCAGGTTGATTCTCACCCCATTTGGCAGGATCATATGTCCCATGATTTTGTCTTTGGACAGGGTGATTCCTTCCTGAATCCCTTCCTCCCAATGAACCGTTCCCGAATAATTGGCGGGAACGCGAATCCTGCCGGATGGGGTCTCCTGGGGTTCCTCCCTGTGGGATGCTTCCTTTCGGATGTTTCTTTCCTGCTGTTCCATCATTTCAAGCTTTGGTGGATGCCTGTCTGCCCCTTTTGGGAAAGCCTCCTGTTTTCGTTTGATGGAGATCCTGATCCCGTTCTTTTCGTCTTCCCAGGAAAATCCTGTAATGCCGTTCTTCGCCATCGCATCCATCAATGTAATAATCTGTTCCAATTCCATAGGTCATTCTGCCTCCGAACATTTATTTGCAGCTGTCCAGCGCCAGGCAAATTCCGCGAACATGTCAGTGCTGGTTCCGAAAATCCTCGATCCATTCCTGCAGCCTTAAAACCTGCTCCTGGTCTACGGAAGAAAATACCTGTGCGAACGTCTCCTCCAGAGACTGCCTGTCAATTGGCGGATAGGGCGGCTCCATCCCTGCCGGAAGTTTGTCGCAAAAATTCTTAAGCAGGGCATTGCAGAATTTCGAGATATCACGTCCATTGAAATTCTCGGTCCGCATCACCAGCTCTTCCAAAGAGATATGGGACAGATCCGCCGCAGCCAGATGTTTCTCCAGCATTGCCCTCCTGGCATCGGCATCCGGGAGCGGTACCTCTACCCATTCCTTGAAACGGCTGAGCACCGCGTCGTCCATATCCTCCGGATGGTTCGTGGAGCAGATGACGATCGTCTCGTCTGATTTGGACAAAAAACCATCCATAGCCGTGAGGATGGCGGTGATATTGCGGATCTCATCCTGCTTTTCCAGTTTTTTTCTGGAACGGAGGAACGTATCGGCGTCATCCATAAAAATCACGGATCTGGGATATTTTCTCGCTTCCTCAAACAAAGCCGAGATTGCTTTCGCCGTCTCTCCCACATAGCAGCTCACCAGGCTCTGGCTCTCCACCAAAAAGAAGGGGGATCGCTCCTTTCCCTTCATGACCCAGTTGGCAAAAGCCATTCCCAGCATGGTCTTTCCGGTTCCGGGAGGACCATAAAACAAAAAAGTCCTCGGAAGCTTCACGTTAAAATGCTTATAGGCTGCTGCATGAGGATCATCGCTCTGGGTGACCTGTTTCAGCTGCTGCTTCACCCTCTCCATTCCCGCGATATCGTCAAAGGTGATCTCCGGGCATTCCATGACCTGGACGCCTTCCGCAATGGGATTCATCCCCTGGCTCTCTTTCCCCGTTTTCGTAAGTTCCTCTTTGGGAGCGTTTCCTCTTCCTACGCTCTCAGTCTCTTTGGGCTTCTTTGCTTCCATTGCCGCTTTGAGCCCTTCGTACTGATCCAGCAGAGCCGCAGCCCGGGCAGAATGGTGTTCCCTCTCTGCTCCTGTGTAGAGCTCCGCCAGATTGATCTGCATCTCTATTGCGCTCTTTAGGGCATCCATATCCTGAAATCGCTGGAATTTCAAATAAAAGCGTTCGTATTTTTCCTGGTATTCCCTGGCTTTCGCCAAATATTCCGGTTTCATGCGCCTTCCTCCTGCCATTGCCGATACTTGTTACAGATTGTTCAGCCGGGATCTCAGATCACTCAGGTCATCCGTAACCCGTTCCTGCCTTGCCCGGATTCCCTCCGGACGCCCGGCTCCTTCATTTCCCCGGTAGTTTCCCGTTCCTGCCGCAATCATCGCGTCGATCTCCTGATCGGTGATCTCATTTCCCAGACCTCCCTCCAGCATCATCCCATCGACCATACTGCTGGTAAATACTTCAAACTGCTGGTTCGTGTCCTGGATCGAACTCATGACTTCCCGGTACTCTCTCGCCACCTGCCTGGAATCCACCTTAAGATCCAATTTTCTGCACACATCATTCAGCGCGCCAAGATCACAGGTAAAGGACTGGATCATCTGCTTTAGCTCCACCTGATCCCGCGCCTGGCTGAGACTGTTGTACATGACCTCGGCTGTCCGCTTCTGTGTCGCCACAATGCGGATATTGTTTCTCGCATAATCCAGCTTCTGAAAGTTCCGCTCCTTCTCCGCCTCCCTTGCCTGCCGGATAAACTGCCCCAGCTGGACATCCATCTGTTTGATAAATATCTTGATGGACAGACAGTTATCGTTAATGCTTTTCAGCAGTTCTTCCCGGCTTACCTTCTTTTTTTTCGCAATCAAATCCCGGATTGCAGGCATCTTCCTGTTTGCCATACCGTCTCCTCTCCGGGGGCTTTCGCCCCATCATACCAACATCTTTGTTTTATCTGTGGAAGCCTCTCTGGTTTGTTCGCTTTCTCTTAGAAGCTCTGTTTCCCTTTCTTCTTCCCGCATCCGTTCCAGTTCCCGCTGCCGCTCCTCCTCCCGGATTCTGGCTTTCTCTTTGCGGGCTTTCAGCTGCTGGGCAATCTCCTTTTGACCGCCTACTGCACGGTCGATCCGGTCCTCTCCTTCTTCCTGAATCGCCATCTGTTCTGTAAGCTGCTTCATCTGTTCCTCATAGAGCTCCGCCACCTCTGCGTAAGTTTTCCTGAGCCGTTCCTTATCTACTTCATTCATATGCTCCAGCTCTTCCCTGCTCAGGAAATTCTCTTTCATCGTATTCTGTTCATTGAGGGTGTTGAGATAGCTCTTCTCGCGGATCGCCTTCTCCTTGTCCAGCGCAATTCTCAGATTGTATTCACTTACGGACAGGCCATTGTTCCTGGATACCACTTCCCGGTCCCACAACTCCGGCTCAGCCCCGTTCTCCTCCACCAGACGGTTCTGTTCGTAGAGGATATCCGCCAGCTTCTCTTCCATCTTGGCAATCTCAATGTCCTTGAGGCAGACCATCATCCTGTTCTTTTTGGAAATAAAATTGTATCTGAGGATTTCCAGCTCCTCATCCATGGAGGAATTCTCGTCCGCATTCCGCCAGATCTCCTGGATCCCATAGGCGAGCACATCCCGAAGCGTCTCGTTGAGCACATCCAGCATCTTCGGCACCTGCTCCAGGAGCAGCTCCTGGATTCTCTGCTGAAAGACATCCTCAATCATATGCTGGATGGATTCCAGGCGTACGTTCACAAAGCTAAGTACCCCTCTTTCCTCCTTGTCCGTCAGCAAAGTATATAACCTTCCCAGATCTGCCTCTGTAATGGCAGGCATATTCTGCATGCTCTCTTTTAAGTCATTCAGCTTTCTCGTGGAGGCTTCCTTGAAGTTCATCACCTGCCCGTCAATGCGGTTTTCCTCCTCCCAGTCGTCCATCCCACGAAAATCCATCAGAGCTATCCGATCCTCCAGCCTGTCGATCTCCGAGCAGACCTTGGTTCCCCATTCACGGTTCTGATTGATTTGCTGATCGTACGCATCCTCTTTTGGTATCTCTTCTTTCTTCTTTTTCAAGAACTCAAGCATTGGTGGCACCTCGTTTCCTTAAGCTTTGCCGCCTGTATTGCCGGCTGTTCGTCATTTTTATGCATTTATATCTCATTTTATCTTATTTACCTGCCATTTTCAATGTAAAACGCAGCAATTTTCCCAAATTTTTTGGGAATTTTCATGATTTCCCTGGTTTTTCTTCTTATTTTATCTTTTAAAAAGGGCGGCTACATGGTATGATTAGATTCAACTACCAAATCACTTACGGAGGAGATATTGATTGATGAACGAACGTACCTGCCCCCGCTGTCACACCAAAAGCAGCGAAGCCTCCTGTCCGTCCTGTGGGTGGGATTTCACCTCTGATTATGTTCATTCTCCCTTGCTGGATGAACTGAATCCCTCAGAGGCTGACGCCTTCTATAAGAAAGAAATCTGGCTGGAACGCATTGTGTCAGAGAACCAGATCCGTACACCTATGCGCAAAAAGCTACATCCCGCAATTTGGGGCGGAATCGCAGCCGCTGCGCTGGCAGCCGGGATCATCATCGGAAACTTCCGTTCTCCAAACTCCTCACCGGACGAAAACAACGCTGCCGTAACGTCTGAAACCCAATCCAACCTTCCTGCGGAAACATGGTCTGAAACAGTCTCCGAAGCTTCTGCTGCTGACGGAAACCAAACGGAAGCCGTTTTTACCATTAATGGGACAGAATACCCGGCGGACATCACAGAACTGGATTTATCCGGACAGGATTTGACCGATTTTTCCTTTCTCTCCTCCTTTGAAAACCTGAAAGTACTGAACCTTGAAAGCAGCGGTATTACCGACCTCTCTCCCCTGGTCAATCTGACTAGCCTGGAAGAGCTGGATATCCGCCACAACGCGATTGATTCTTTCGCGCCATTGACAAACTTGCGCAGCTTGAACACCCTAGGGGTTGATTCTGAGGATATTTCCCTTGACTGGATTTCCAATTTGCCAAACCTTACTTCCCTGAATCTCTCCTGCAGCGAAATACCTGACCTGACCTTGCTCTCTTCTCTTGACCACCTGGCGGCGATTGATTTTGGGCTGATGACCTGCGATGGTTTTCCTGACGCCACCCCGCTAGCAGGGCTACCCAATCTTTCCGAAATCCGCATTCAGGTATTGGGGCTTACTGTTGAAAACTTTGACTTTTCCTCTTTGTCGGCATTGTCCGGTCTGTCCAGCCTTCAGATCACCACTCTTGATCCCAAATGGGGAAGGGGAGATTTTGATCTCTCCCTATTATCCGGCTTCAGCAATCTAACCGACCTTAAGCTTTACGGGCAATCTATTACTGATCTGTCCGCGCTGACGGAGCTTACGGCTCTCACCACCCTTGATTTGAGCGGAAACCTGATTACCGATCTCAGTCCGCTGGCATCCTTGACCAACCTGACCCAGCTGGATTTAAGTGAAAATAATATCTCTGACGTGTCCCCTTTAGCAAACCTAAAGGCACTGAAGGAATTAGATATCTCTTCCAACAACCTGGAAGACATTTCCGCCCTGGATACCCTGCCTGGGCTTCATGTCAAATGGGACGACAACCCTGGCTATTAAACCTTTTTAGGAAGGAGCTCACCTATGAATGAACGTACCTGTCCTCGCTGCCGCGCCAAAAGCAGCGAAGCCTCCTGCCCATCCTGCGGATGGGATTTCACCTCTGATTCCCTGCACTCTCCTCTGTTGGATGAGCTGAGTGATTCAGAACTGGAAGCGATTTATCAAAAAATCAACTGGTCAAAGCAACCCACCCGCAAAAGCCCGAAGCATACATCCGGCAAAAAGGACGCCCGCCCTGCAGTCTGGGGTGGGATTGCTGCGGCTGCCCTGGTGGTGGGCATCGGCGTCGGTGTCTTCGGACCCTGGAACTCCGCGCCGGATAACATCAACACCACCGCAAGACTAGACAATGGCTCTCCCCGTTCTTCGGAAATTCCGCCTGAAACGGTATCGGAAGCGGAGACCATGTCGGAAACTGAATCTATTTCTGAAACTGAATCGGAAGCCGGGTCTGAATTTACTTCCGAATCTGAATCTGGTTCCGAGTCTGAATCTGGCTCCGAAACCGAAGCCGCTTCCGAAATCGAATCTGGCTCTGAACCTGAATCTGGCTTTGAATCCGAATCCGAGCCTGAATCCGTTTCGGAAGTCGAATCTGAAGCCGAATCTGAATTCGAAGCCGCTTCCGAGCCGGAGTCTCCCTCTGAAACGGAGCCTCATACCGATGAACCAGAGACGATAAGCTCTGCTCCCACATTCATTACCATCAATGGAACGGAATATCCCGCAGACACTGTGGAATTAGATCTTTCCGGACAGGTTCTGAACGATCTCTCGTTCCTGTCCGCCTTTGGAAACCTGAAATCCCTGAATCTTGGAAACTGCCGCATTTCCGACTATTCCGTCCTTTCGGAGCTTACAAGCCTGGAAGAACTTTCTCTGGAAAACTGCGCCCTCACAGACGTTTCCTTTCTGGCAGGGCTCTCCAATCTTGTAAGTCTTGACCTGTCCACCAATGAGATCACAGATGTCTCCGCGCTCTCCGGACTCCAAAGCCTGACGTTTCTGGATCTTGGCGGCAACGAGGTGTCGGATATCTCGGCGCTCTCCGGGCTTGGAAAGCTTCAGACACTTTCCCTCAACAGCACGGAGGTCCAGGACTATTCTCCTTTAACGGCTCTGTCTGACCTGACAAGCCTGGACCTTACGTTCTGCAATGAGGTTGACAGCTCTGTTCTGAGCAGCCTCGGAAATCTGATGGAACTGAAACTAAACTATACCGGCATGACTGATCTTGATGCACTATCCGGTCTTGCAAACCTCAGGGTTCTGGAGCTGAACGGCAATGATCTTACCGATATTTCACCGCTGGAACGATTTGAGGGGCTCACAGAGCTTCATCTGGGAAGCAATGAGCTGGAGGACGTCTCCCCCATCAGCTCCCTTGACAATCTTACTGTCCTGGATATCAGCAGCAACAATCTTACAGAGGTTTCCGCCCTATCTGGACTAACTGGCTTAACTTATTTGGATCTGGGCTTTAATGATATCCAAAGCCTGGCTCCGCTTGCCGGGCTTACAGACCTGACCTATCTGGATTTAACCTACTGTGAAGCGGATGATTTTTCTCCGCTTGAAACCCTGGAGAACCTGACAGAGCTGATCATGGACAACTGCCATCTGACAGAGCTTTCCTTTGCATCAGAGCTGAATGGTCTTACTGCTTTAAGCCTGGAAGACAATGAGATTGCTGACATTACAGCCCTTCAGGATATGACTTCCCTGACTCGGTTGAATCTCTCCTCCAACGAAGTGGCGGATATTTCGTCTCTTTCTTCCATGACAGGGCTTACGGAGCTGAACCTGGATTACAATCAGGTAGACGATATTTCCCCGCTCGCCGGGCTTTCGGATCTTACCATACTGGAATTGCATTCCAATGAGGTGAGCGATATTTCCGTACTGCCTGGTCTTAGTGCGCTGACAGAATTGGATTTGGGCGGCAACCAGATTGTCAACCCATCGCCTCTGTCCACGCTTACAAACCTGACGGAGCTGAACCTTGACCAAAATCAGGTCACGGATCTTTCTCCGCTTTCTTCCCTTACAAACCTTGTCTCACTGGAGCTTGACCGCAACGGAATCTTTACGATTACGCCGCTCTCCTCCCTCACAGGTTTGCAGACACTCGTACTGAGCAATAACGAAATTACGGATATCCAAGCCCTGGAATCCCTGACCGGGCTTTCCAATCTGCGTCTGAACGGCAATGATATTTCGGACATTACAGTACTTAGCGGAATGACGGGGCTGACGCAGCTGTCCTTAAGTGATAACCAGATTACGGATATCTCCTCCCTTGCCTCCCTGGTAAATCTGGAGTACCTGTATCTTGACGGAAATCAGATCTCCGATATCTCCGTGCTGGCGGCGATGCCGCATCTTTCCATTCTGGACCTCGGAGACAATCAGATCACGGACATCTCCGCTCTGGCGGGACATACCGATTTCTACTCAGTGGATCTCACTGACAACCCGATTTCCGATTACTCCGTACTGGATACTCTCCCGGAAATAGAGACTCTGGAGACGGGAACTTCAACGGATGATTAAAAGAACTTTATAATTTGTGCCGCCAACAAAAGGGCGGCAGAATGGAGATTGTTATGAAAGAACGTACCTGCCCTCGCTGCCAGACAAAAAGCAGCGCAAAAATCTGTCCTTCCTGCGGATGGGATTATACCTGGGACTATACCCAGTCATTTTTGATGGATGAACTGACTTCTGTGGAATGCCGTGATTTTTACCGGATGAGCCATGGTATCCCTTCCCCCAATTTATCCAAGGAGCCAGTGGCTCCTCCTCCCCAAAATCCTTCTCCCAAAAAGTTTCCGCGCCCGTTGCTGGGATTGCTGGCAGCCGCTTTGCTGGCTGTCGGCATCTTTATCGGCACACAGCGTCCCTGGGAAATCACACCTGATACCGAACAGATTACAGTGGAGGCTACCACCGAAGCCGCATCCCTCCTAAGTTCTGAATCTATGGCTCCCACAGGGATTTCGGAATCCTCTGTATCTGCGGAAGCAGGTTCCGCAGATGCTGCTGCCGTCACAATCAACGGACAAAGCTATGATACAACGGTCACGGAATTAAATCTGGCTGAACAGGGATTGACGGATATTTCCATGCTGGCTGAATTTCATGAGCTTATATCCCTGGACTTATCCGGCAATGAAATTTCGGATCTCTCAGCCCTTGAAGGGCTAACCAAGCTTCAGATACTTCGGCTGGATCATAACCGTATCGAAGATCTTTCCCCCTTGTCCGGACTGACAAACCTGTCTTTTCTGGATATCGGCGAAAATTCTGTAGAGGATATCTCTGCCCTTTCCGCTCTGTCGAACCTCCAGGTTTTGGATATAACTGATAATCGGTTGACCGATCTGTCTGCGGTATCCGGCTTATCAGAACTTACTTATCTGTCTGTAGCAGGAAATCAAGTACAGGATCTGTCGCATCTGGCTGATCTTCACAACCTGACGACTCTGTATGCGCAGGAGAACCTGATTCAGGATATCTCACCGTTAAATGGTCTGACTGCGCTTACAGTTCTTGCTTTGAATGAAAACCAAATTTCTGATCTTGCGCCGATCGCCGACCTTACTCTTTTGGAGGAACTATGGCTTTTCTCAAATCAGATTTCTGATCTTTCTCCGTTAAGCGGACTGACGAATCTGCATGAGCTTCATCTGTACACGAACCAGATCCGTGATCTTTCACCGCTTGGCGGGCTTACTGCGCTTACGCACCTTTCCTTGTCTGAAAATGAGATTTCCGATCTTTCTCCATTGGCAGGGCTTACAGAGCTTCAGGATTTAAGGCTGCATACGAACCAGATCTCAGATATTTCCCCCTTAAGCGGGCTTGTCAACCTGACCTACCTCTCCCTGGTAGGCAATCAGGTTGCCGATATTTCTGCAATGGCAAACTTTCCGCTGCTGGAGGAACTGTGGCTTAATAACAACCAGATCTCGGATCTCTCCCCGTTAAGCGGACTGACGAATTTGACGTTCCTCGCTTTGGGTGAAAACCAAATTTCCGATATCACCCCGCTGTCCAATCTCACAAATCTCCAGGAATTATGGCTTTATACCAATCAAATCTCAGATATCTCCAGCCTTTCCTCTATGCAGAATCTGAGTATCCTGGAGATGAACAACAACCAGGTATCGGATCTCTCTCCGTTAAGCGGACTGACAAACCTGACCAGCATCGCCATCAGGAACAACCCGGTTTCTGACCTGACGCCCCTTGGGAACCTGGTCAATCTGCAGGCTCTTTATCTTACAGACATCGGCACTTCGGACTACTCCGCCCTGAACTCCCTCCCGGAACTGGAAACTCTGGAGACCGGGACTGGTGTTGGTTCACAGGAATTCCTGCAGTAATTGCGCTGAAGCCAAAAACAGACGGCAGAACCTTTTTTGAAAGGATTCGCCGTCTGTTTTTTATAAATATTTTTCTACATCCCGGGCACCATAGAGAAATCTTCTCACTTCCATTACATCATCAACAACGACATAGTAAATCACATAGTTTCTTACATAAATCCGATAATAAGGATGCTTACGTTTTTTCGCTGAATAGTATGGTTCAAATGATACTGGGTGATCCAGCCGTTCTAATATTGCAGCTTCCACATCATCTATAAGCTTTAATGCTGCCTCTGTATTTTTCAATCCGTTGGCAATATAGCTAACTGTCTGAGCCATATCCTGTCTGAATAACGGTAAGTACCTAAGCTGATATTTTTTATTCATCAATACCCTTTCTTAAGCTATGGAATACTTCCTCGTGGCTCAGCCTTTCTTCTGTAGATTCTGCCATTTTATCTGCTTCATCCAGTTTCATCTCTATATTATCTGTGAGGCTGGCATACTTTTCCAAACTTAGTACTACCATCGCTCCGTATCCGTTTTTGGTTAAATAAACAGGCTGACCTTCATTTACCAACGTTTCTATTTCCGGAAATTTGTTTCTAAGGTCTGATACAGGTCGAATTTGAATCATATCATACATTCCTTTCTCTATATTTTATCTTAATTTTAGCATTATTTTATCTTATAGTCAAATCAATCCGAATGTATTTTAAGAAAACAAACCTCTGTATCTCTGCCCTATTTCAATATTCCACCACCACCATCTGATGGCACTCCATCTTCGGGATCCGATAATATACCTCTGCCGCGGCACCATTTGCCAGGCTCCCGTTTTCCTTTTCCCTATATACAAATTCCAATTCTTCCATAGAAGGAGCCAAATACACCCGTCTAATCCTTTCCGGTACACGCACCGTCCCTTCCACATTGTACAGGGGAACCAGATCCTCAATCGCCTCCACAGGCTTTTCTTCCCCGTCCAGGAGGAAATGTCCCCGCACTGTGGTATGAGCAAAGAGGTGATGGACGATATAACGATGTTCCTCCTCCTGTTTGGTCATTGTCAGGATCCCCTTATCGGGAAGCTTTGCCTCCGCTGTGGGGCTTCCATCGAGAAGCTCATTTAATGCAGTCCGGATCAGCCGCTTTGCCTGCAGAGAACCAATCTTGCCGTATTCGGCAAAAATATCCCAGCCGATGTAGACGATATTTTCTTTCTTTACCACCGCCGTTTCACTTTTTCCCTCATCGTTCGGCGCATGCTGATGGGAAGAAAAATGCAGGATGTTCCGGTTGAAGTAGGGGTTCTGAACCTCTGCCAGGGCTTTCCCTGACGTAAGGGAGATCCGGTAATTCTTCTCATAGATTACCTCTGCCTCCCCTTCATCGGGAAACACGCAGTAGGTTGGCTGACAGGGATTTCCCCCTTCAAACCTTGCTCCTATATCCAGGGCAAACTCTTCCGTTCCCGCTCTCAGTCCGCTCCGTCCGCTTAGAAGCAGCTTTCCTCCGCCTGCCAGATACTCCGAAAGCCTGTGCTCCAGGGCTTCATCCAATTCGATATTGTCCGGCAGGATCAACACCCGATACCTGCCAAACTCCTCCTCCAGGTCGATGAAAGAATAGAGATAATGCCCCTCAAGAAGGACACGGTTTGCTCCCACATCCCCATGATGTACCGTTTCCCTGGTGGCTAGGCTGCTGCCCGCTGCCTCCTGGCTCAACACAGCCACATCGCTGATGGGAACTGCGTGACGGCACCAGGGTTCTTTTTGTTCGACCTCCTCATAAGTCTTTCCGATCAGGCGGTAGGTTTTTTCATTCATTCGTCCGTTGGGATGCATCTGATCCCCAATGGAGCACTTTGCCCCAAAAGCCAGGGACAGTCCTGCTTCATACCTCAGTGCATTGGGATGCTTGTATCCTCCGAACTCTCCCCAGGTGGTATGGAATTTTCCCGTCATCCCCAGATACTCCATTCCCAGGGTCTTGACATAAGAGGCTGACATGGGGAAGTGGTCGTAGCCCCAGCCTCCGGTGGGAAGGCTTTCCAGTTCCAGGTGGGTGTTTGCATGTGCCAAATCCCGCCTTCCTCTCACAATGTGACCTGCATTGTGAAAAATCCTACAGTCTTTGTCATACTCTTCTACCGTTTCACGTACCTTTTTCACATAGGCTGCAAAGGTGCGCTCTGCCTGGGCACGCACATCCTCTTCTCTGCGGTAATCTCCTCCCCGTTCCAGGATCTCCCTTCGGCAGCGGCTGCACACGCAGGGTGTCACCGCAGAAATATCCAGGAAAATCCCCTCGGGATGATAATTCTCCATCACTTCACGGAGTTCCGCCAACAGCTTGTCCAAATACGGGGTGTTGTAGCACATCCGATGGTAACCCGGCTCCATAAAGGTGGCTGTATCGGAAAGCGTCTCATCCGGCTTCCGAATCAGCCATTCCGGGTGTTCACGCGCCATGCGTTCATCAAAGCCCGCTGAGAGATAGACCGGAGCATGGACGTCGATTTCCCGGCATGCCTCAAGCTCTGCCTTTAAGAGGTCAAACTTCAGATTTGGGTGGATCGCATTGATTTTCGAGGAGTAATAGGACCATCCGTGATGGCATTTCGCAAAAATGGTGATAGAATCCACATGTCCCATTTCCAACGCTCCCTGAAACTGTTTCTTATCGAATTTCTCCCCAATTCCGGGGATAGCTTCTGATGTATGAAAATCCAAATGAACCTGCCTGAATGGTATCATCTCTTGTATCCTCCTGTAATTTGTCGTTTATCCTTTGACTGCACCGGCTGTCGCACCCGCCACCACATATTTCTGGCAGAGCAGATACAGGATTGTGATGGGAAGGGCGGTCAGCACCAGATCTGCAAACACATAGTTCCAGTTGCTGGAATACAGACCGAAGAAATTGTATACGGTCAGGGGCATGGTCCATTTTGATGCCGAATTGAAAAAGTACAGCGGCACCATGAATTCGTTCCAGGCTCCCATAGCCGTAGTGACCACCACCGTAGCCATAATAGGCTTCAACAAAGGAAAAATCACACTGAAAAACATCCTGAGCGGGGATGCCCCATCAATGAAGGCTGCTTCGTCCAATTCTCTAGGCACATTCTTGATAAATCCAGATAAAGTAAAAATGGTCCAGGGCATCTGCAGCGCCGTCTCTACACAAATAACACCCACAAAAGTTCCCGTCAAATGAAGCGTCTGCAGCAGTCCATAAGTGGTAACGATCTGGATCGGAGAGATCATTCCCAAGAGAAATACATAGTACACAAAACGCGTATATCTGCAATGATTCCTAGATACCACAAAAGCATTCAGGCTGCCTACAATCACTACGATCAGAGTCACTGCCACCGTAATGATCATGCTGTTCCGAAAAGCCTGCCCCATATTTCCTTTGTCAATA
>DVFT01000151.1 GCA_018713105.1 Candidatus Limivivens merdigallinarum
TTCTAAACTCATCGGCCGCACTCTCCAGGATCTTTCTGCGCACTTTGGCACGGTTGGCTTTGCTGATATTCAGGATATCTCCGTTAATCATCTTCACCCATTCATAGGTAAACTCTTTTACATAATTCTGATTCACCAGATAGGATTTATGGATTCTCAGGAAAAATTCCGGCACCTTCTCCTCCATCGCGCTTAACTTCCCATAAAATGTTTCGATTCCGTCCTTCATCACAATGTTTATCTTTCTTCCTTCGCTCTGAAAGTACAGAATATCATTGTAGGCGATACGAAAGCTGTCATTGTGATTCTGATACACAAAACTCCGATTATTTTTTCCCGCAATACGATAAATATGATCCAACACAGGATACACCTTTTCCTGCTCTATGGGTTTTACCAGAAAATCAAAGGGCTGATTCTGAAACAACTGCAGGGCATAATGTTCTTTGGAAGATATATATACCAGAAACAGATTATCATCTTCCATAATTTCCCTTATATATTTCCCCACAGAAACCCCGTTCATTCCCGGTAATTCGATATCCAGAAAAAGAATATCCGTTTTTTCCCGCTTTAAATAATCCAATAAAGGATCTCCCGAATAGAAGACCTCTGTGTTGAGAGAAACTTTCTTTTCCTTTGCGTATTTTAACAGCAAATCCTCCAAATCAGAACAGGTACTTTTTTCATCATCGCAAATGATCGCTTTCATAAACAGTCCTCCGTTTTAAGTATCATACGCTTCCCGGCTTATTCCTACAAGTCTTTTTTCCGTTTATTCTGCGATTAACCGCCAAAAATACTTGTTTCAAATGTATCAATGCAGGCCAGCGGAAATTATTTGCCTGCGTCGGTTATATAGAGTATAATGACGACAGTCATTCTACCTGCGCATAGGACGGTTTCTGCAAAACCGCAGACGCTGCCCATCCCGCCAAAGGCAGCATGGGCGAACTGCGCATCCGCCGGAGGCACCGTGACCGCAGCCACGGTCCTAATAGCCGCAGGATTTGCATGGTGTGAAGAAAGGACTCCCGAACAAGAGGAATAACATATGCCCATATTACTTGATCATCAACTGCAGGAACAGATACCACACGACATCCTGACTTTTCCCGTCGCGTTTTATTGCGATGAACTTGCCGCCCTGCCAGACCGGGCGGGACCTGTACACTGGCATCCCTACTTTGAGATCGCCACAGCGCAAAGCGGTGTTCTGGATTATCAGGTGGGACAAACCCATACGATTCTGGAACCGGGGGATAGCATTTTCGTCAACCAGAATATGCTCCACGGAATCCGGCAGCTGTCCGGCGCCACGCCGGATCCCTTTCCAAACCTTGTTTTTTCCGGGACAGTGGTTGCCCCGGAGAACAGCGCCATTTATCAGAAATACATCCGGGCGATTCTTGCGTGCAGTTCCCTGCCTTTTGTTGTGTTCCGGCACAACAACGGTCTGTGGAAGGATGTCCGTCAACAGATCCGCGCAGCCTATTGTGCCATGCGGGAGCAGCCCGCCTGTTACGAGCTGACGGTTCAGCGCAGCATCTGCTGTATATTGGAAGCAATCTACCGCAATCTCGATTCCCTGCCGAAATCCGAAGCGTCACGGGTACAGTTGAACTCCCAGATACGCCTTCAGAAAATGCTGTCATATATCTATGAAAACTATGCCCGGACGGTCACTCTGGCAGATATCGCCGGCGCCGCAAATATCAGCCGAAGCGAAGCGGGACGGTGCTTCCAAACCTATCTGGGATGTTCCCCGGTGGATGCGCTCATTCAGTACCGTCTTCAGACGGCGCAGCGTATGCTGCAGGAGACCACGGGGACTCTGCAGGAGATCAGTTTCGCCTGTGGGTTTCATTCTGTCAATTATTTCAGCCGTCAATTCCGCAAAAGGTATGGATATTCACCCGGGCGAAAACACGGATTGGGTAAATAGTGCTTCAACCTGGCAGTATAATCTCTTTATCTTTGATGTTTTTGATTATATAATACGCTTAAATATGAATGTGGAAGGAGATTCATCATGGAATTCAAATGGTTAAACAAAAGCTCGATTCGTCAGACGGGTGACAGGATTGAGATTCTTGCGCCGGCCCGGACCGATTTCTTCTGCGGCAGCATTGATGAATGTCAGGAGGGGATTCTTCCGGAGTCTCTTTGCAATGCGCCCTATTACTATACGGAAGTGGAAGGGGACTTTGTGCTCAGAGTGAAAGTAACTCACGACTTTCAGGATACCTACGATTCCGCCTCTGTTATGGTTATGAAAGACCTGAACTGCTGGGCGAAATGCTGTTTTGAACTTACCGATTTCGGCACACATGCCGCGGTGAGTGTGGTGACGAAAGGTGATTCCGATGATGCCAACGGATGCAATCTGGAGGGAAACACCGCCTGGCTGCAGGTTTGCCGGGTCGGCAACAATTTCGGGTTCCACTACTCCATGGATGGGGTGGATTTTTATATGATGCGGTATTTTCATCTTCCTGCGGATCCCGTTATCAAAGTGGGGCTTCTGGCACAGGCCCCATCGGGCAGCGGCGGCATTCGGGTATATGAAAATCTCAGCATTGAGAAAAAAACTGTGAAAAACATTCGGGTGGGTAAATGATATGGCCGGGAATCGAAAATATCAAAAAACACTGGCAGCCTGCTACCTGGGATTCGTCACCCAGGCCATCGCCGCCAACTTCGCGCCTCTCCTGTTCCTGACCTTTCAAAGCACCTATGGGATTTCATTGGAAAAGATTGCCCTGATCCCTGTTGTATTTTACCTGACCCAGCTGCTGGTTGACCTTGGGGCAACCAGGTTTGCGGATAAAATCGGTTACCGCATCTGTGTGGTGGCCTCCCAGGTAGTTTCGGCAGCGGGACTTGTGATGATGACGATCCTCCCGGAAGTACTCCCCGTGCCTTTTCTGGGAATTCTCATCGCGGTGGTATTTTACGCCATCGGCAGCGGCCTTGTGGAAGTTCTGGTGAGTCCTATTGTGGAGGCCTGTCCCTTTGAGAACAAGGACGGCCAAATGAGTCTTCTGCACTCTTTTTACTGCTGGGGCGCAGTGGGCGTGATCCTTGGGTCCACCCTCTTTTTCGCGGTGTTCGGCACCGAAAACTGGAAGATACTCGCGCTGATCTGGGCGTTGATTCCGCTGTTCAATATCTTTCAGTTTCTCACCTGTCCCATCGAACGCCTGGTAGAAGACGGCGAAAGTCTGCCCCTTGGCAGGCTGCTTCGGCTGCCGCTGCTGTGGATGATGATCTTACTGATGATTTGTTCCGGCGCGTCCGAAGCCTCCATGGCACAATGGGCTTCCGCGTTTACAGAGTCGGCCCTCGGCGTATCCAAAACCGTGGGGGATCTGGCCGGTCCCTGCCTGTTTGCCGTGTTCATGGGAATCTCCCGCATCCTGTACGGTAAAATGAGCGAGAAACTGAACCTGACAAAAACTATGCTGCTAAGCGGCCTGCTGTGCGTGGCATGCTATTTGCTGGCTTCTCTTTCCCCTCTGCCGGTTCTTGGTCTGGCCGGGTGTGCCCTTTGCGGTTTCAGCGTGGGCATTATGTGGCCAGGTACCATCAGCCTATCTTCTCAGAAGTGCCCGCAGGGAGGCACTGCTATGTTCGCATTTCTGGCCTTGGCAGGGGATTTTGGCGGTACCGTAAGTCCGGCAGTCGTAGGAAATATCTCGGAACTTGCCGGCGGCAATCTGAAAATGGGACTGCTGGCCGCCGCCATTTTCCCGATTCTTCTGGTAATTGGTCTGCTGGTTTTGAACCGGAGAATGAA
>DVFT01000152.1 GCA_018713105.1 Candidatus Limivivens merdigallinarum
ACAACTATTCTGCCAATTTTTTGGCTAACTGGAATAAGATTTTTGCGGCAGTTACAGTGGCATTGATTCCGGTGATTATTATCTATTTTATGTTCTCTGAGCAGATTGTAGCAGGTTTGACGGGCGGTTCGGTGAAAGAATAGGAGGAAGCGTTATGACAGTGAGGGAACGGTTTCGGAAAGTGATGGAAGGAGATCCTACCGTAGATGAATGTCCTGTAATCGAGTGGGCGCTTTGGTGGGATGAGACGATTGAGGAGTGGGAGAAGGCAGGGCTTCCCAAAGGAATGTCAGACCGGGAACTCTATGAATATTTTCAGCTAGACCAGAATACACAATTTTGGTTTCCACATTACCGGGAGGATTGCCCGAAACCCAAATGCAAATATAACGGACCGGGAATTGTAGCGGATAAGGAAGATTACAGGCAGCTGAGAAAATACTTTTTACCGGAAGACGCAGTGGACAAGATGAAAGAAAAAATAGAGGAGACATTGCCGCTCTATGAAAAAGGGGAAACGATTGTCTGGTACACGTTAAACGGTTTCTTCTGGTTTCCTAGGGAACTATTCGGACCGGAGGCACATCTTTATGCCTTTTACGATGAACCGGAACTGTATCACAGGATTTGTGAGGATTTGTGTGAGTGGCATATCCGGATCATTCAGGAATTTGGCAGGTATATGAGAGCAGATTTTATGACCATCGCGGAGGATATGAGTTATAATTTGGGACCGATGTTATCAAAGGAAATGTTTGAAGAATTTATAGCGCCCTATTACCGGAGGATCATACCGGAGATCAAAAAGTATGGGACAAAGGTGTTTGTAGATTCCGACGGAAAAGTAGATCAGGCAGTCCCGTGGTTTTTGAACGCCGGTGTGGAGGGGATTTTGCCCTTGGAGCGAAAATCCGGTGTGGATATCCGGGGGCTCAGGGAGAAGTATCCCAGCCTTTTGATGATTGGGGGTTTTGATAAAACCTGTATGTTTCAAGGAAAAGAAGCCATTCGGACAGAGATGGAGCGTTTACTGCCCGTTATCCGAAGCGGGAGGTATCTTCCCGGAATGGATCACCAGACTCCGCCGGGAACCTCCATGGAACATTACAAGTATTATATCCGTCTGATGCGGGAATATGGAAAACAGGCATGTAAGGAGGTACAGCGATGAGTGGGACATGGATTTGGCTGGAGAGTGTGAAAGAGCAGGAGAATCAACGAGGGTGCTTTGCAGCTTTTTTTAAAAAAGGGGAGGGAAGCGGGGAAACGATCTTAAAGATTAGCGCGTCTACACGCTACACGGCCTATCTGAACGGAAAAGAAATAGGGAGAGGACCGATCCGAAGCGACCGAAAAACGGGGTATTATGACTGTTACTGCCTGGAGCCGGAACTTCTGGAAGAGAATATGCTGGCAGTCCATGTGTGGTCCTATGGTTGGTCTACCTATCAAAGTCTGGCTGCCCCCGGCGGGCTGTGGTTTGAAATATGGAAGGGCGAAGAGCTCCTTCAAGCTTCAGGAAAAAACACTTTAGGAGCCCTGGATCTGGGACATCAGTGGAATGCGCCCAAAAGAAATGTGAATCTTGGATTTGGCGATTACTATGACGGAGAAAAATTCGAGAGCCGTTGGATGGAACGGAAAGAATTCTGTGAAGGCTTCCCCAAGGCGAAAGAAATCCCTCCTGTTTTTGAAAAGTTGGAGGAGAATCCATTAAAGGATTTTGAGACGATCGATGTTTACCCAAACTCTGTAGAGGCATTGCAGACAGTAAAAAAAGGCTGTCAGCAGCTGACGGTCAATACTAGAAGAGCCTTTTTTGGAGACCGGAGGGATGCGGATGAGACTATCTTTTCAGGATTTCTTGGATTTTGCCTGGAAAGCCCGGAAGATGTGGAGGGAAGAATCGTATTTCCAAACAGGACGTGGAATGGGCTTCTGGGAGATTTTCGCATTGATGGGAGGCTTTATTCGGTCTCGAATGCAGACAGGGACATTCCGGTGACCTTGAAAAAAGGCTGCCAGTTTTTCCTGATGCAGCTGTCCGGAAAGTTTGATGATTTATATTGCCATATTGAGTTTATCTTTCCGCGAAAGCTCCGGCTTTGCTCACTGGAAAGCGGGGAAATTTTTGTCGCGGGTCCTACCCAAAGGATCCTGCCGGTTCTGGATGGGCGTTCGCGCATTTATGGAGGACTGAAAGAGTTTAACCGCATGGAAGAGGAGACGGAAGCACACAAAAAGATCTTTCAGGCAGTCTCCTATGAAAATGTAAAAGAATGCTGCCAAAGGGAGGGGATTTCGCTGCAGTTTGTGGATCCGTCTGATTATGGATGGAACCAGTATCTTTTGTCACTGGCAAGGACTGCCCAGGTGCTGGAAGAACAGAACCTTTCCAACGATAATTTAGGAATTCTCTGGAACAACCACCGGGATACGGTGCTTCCGCTTCCAGGCGGAGATTTGGGAAAGCGGCTGATTCTTGATTTTGGTGATATTTATGTGGGAAATTTTGAATTCCTGATCCAGGCTCCGGCGGGAACGGTTATGGATGGATACTGCTATGAGAATCAGTATAGCGGCGAAGTGGATTATACCATTGGACTGAACAATGGATTTCGGTACCGCTGTAAGGAAGGCTGGCAGAAATATTCCGTGATGGCAAGAATGGGAGCACGTTTTTGTATGCTAACGTTTTACGGGACAGAGGGAGAGGTTCGGATTAGAGATTTTCATATCAGACATCGGGGTTATGCCGGTGCTGGCGAAGGTAGCTTCCAGAGTCAGGATGAACAGCTGAACCGCATCTTTGAGATGTGTCGTCATACCCACAGGCTTTGCATGGAGGATAGTTTTACGGATTGTCCGACCTATGAGCAGGCGTTTTGGATTGGGGATGCACAGCTTACATCCAGGATTAACACTTACATTTCAGGAGACTATGAGCTGATTCGACGGAACCTTGAGCTGGCGGTGACAGCTGGAGAAAATACGAAACTGTACAATGCGCTCACCCCTACGGACTGGAACACTAATATTCCCATGTGGACGATGAACTGGATTATTTCCATTGGTCAATATCTGGAGGTAACCGGCGAGGAAGCTATTTTAGAAAAGCTGTATCCCAAGGTTAAGGAAGTTCTGGATTATTATGAGGGGCTGATTCTGGAAGACGGCGCCTTTCTGATTAGCTCCTGGAATATGATGGATTGGGCTGATATGGATATTGACAATGAGGCGGTGGTCACAGGGCAGCAGGGGATCCTGGGGTATTGCTTTGGGTTGGCAGCCCAATTTGCAGAGAGACTCGGGGATGAAAAAGCAGAGAAACATTTCCTGGAAGTCAGGGAAAGACTTCTTAAGTTTGTGGATTGGAAGCTGTGGGATCAGGAGAAGCAATGCTTTCTGGATGGTTGGATGCCGGGAAAAGGGTTTTCAGCTACCAAGAGTATTCAGACCCATGTATTTCTGTATTTATATGACGCCATTCTTTCAGAAGAGAAGAGAAAAAAGACCGAAAGCTATCTCATTGACCCACCGGATGATTTCGTCAAGGCAGGATCTCCATTTATGCTCTACTATTATTATGAATGCCTGATCCGACTTGGCAGAGAGGAGAGTGTACTGGAGGATATCAAGGAGAGGTGGGGGGAGATGCTTCATTATGATTCCACTACCTGTTGGGAAGTTTTTCCGGGCTTTTATGAAAACAGCCGAACCAGAAGCTACTGTCACTCTTGGTCTGCTTCCCCAGTTATTTTTATGCTGGAACAAACTTTGGGACTTCAGAGAGAGGGGGAAGGATTTCAGAAAATCCGCGTAAAGGAACCTGTAGGGGGAGGCGGTTGGTGTCGGGGAAGTATGCCAACTCCGTATGGAAGAATCAAAGCGCAGTGGGAGCGAAAGAAAAAGCGTTATACCCTATGGCTTCCGGATGCCATCGAAGCCGATATCAGCCGTCTTCCCGGTTGGCAGGTCGAAATTCAAAATATTCAAACAAGATTT
>DVFT01000153.1 GCA_018713105.1 Candidatus Limivivens merdigallinarum
GCCGAAACGTTTGGTGATATTGCGCATTTCAATAATCGGTTCTTTCATCGTCTGCCCCCTATTTCACTTGATACCAACAGCTTTGTTTTGTATCGTAAACTCCCATGGAAGTGATCCGTACCTCCGGAATCACCGGAAGCGCCAAAAATGACATCGTGATAAACGGGTCGATCCCGCTTGGAACTCCGAGACTATGCGCCTCCTCGATCATCTTCTTCAGCCGCTTCTGCACATCCTGATAGGGTACCGCAGTCATTAGCCCCATGATCTCCAGCGGCAGTGTCATCGGTTCCGTTCCTTTTTTCACCACCGTATAGCCGCCCTGGACACGGATCAATTCCCGGAGAGCACGGTCCATAGATTCGTCGTCATCTCCGATTACAATCAGGTTGTGGGAATCATGCCCCACCGTGGATGCCAGCGCACCGCCCCGGATGGAAAATCCTTTGAGGATCCCTTTTCCAACCATCCCGGTTCCGTGATGCCGTTCAAACAACAGGAGCTTCTGATGTGTATCACTGGGAGCGAACCGTCCATTTTCCACCGGAACATCCTCGAAAGACAATTTCGTCACGATCTCTCCCGGCTGCACCTCGATAACCGGCTGCCTGCCTGTCTCAAGAGGCATCCTGAATACTTCTATGCCCGGATAATCCACATGGACAGTATTTAACAGAGGCTTCGGTATCCTGCAGGGCTTTGGAAGGATTCCCTGTACCCTCTCTCCCCGATAATAAACGGAGTGGATCGCTACCTTTTCAAAATCATCCAGCACCACCAGATCCGCCTGATAACCCGGCGCCACAGCGCCTAACCCGTCCAGGTGATAGCACCTGGCAGTATGGATCGTCGCCATCTTGTATGCCTCCCTGGGATCCAGCCCCAAAGAGATAGCTTTTCGGATATTATGGCTGATATGGCCGTCCCGGATAATATCCTCAATGTGCTTGTCATCGGTGCAGAAGGAGAAGGAATCTGTAGATGTCCCATGCTCCAGGATTCCTCTCACGATCGCCGTCAAATTTCTGGCTGCCGTCCCCTCTCGGATTAAGATATGTATGCCGTTTCTCGCCTCACGCATGGCATCCTCATAGGTCGTGCACTCATGATCCGTCCGGATCCCAGCCATCCTGCAAAGAGCGCTCTCCCGTTCATCCAGGCTGCCGCCATGCCCATCGATCACTCTTCCCCGTTCCCGAAACAGGGAAAGTTTCTTCATCATTCCGTCCTCCAGATTCAATACCGCTGGTACATCCATCACCTCCCCCAGTCCCAAAATCTCAGGCCAGGAAAGCATTCCTTCCATGTCCTCCGCTTCAATCCGCGCGCCGCTTTTTTCAAAAGGCACCGAAGGCACACAGGAAGGCGCCATCACATACACATTGGCACGGCATTGCCTGGTCTCCTCAATAATATAACGAATCCCATCCAGTCCTGAGACATTGGCTGCCTCATGAGGATCCACAATATACGTGGTCGTCCCCCTGATCAGCGCCTGACTTATCAGCTGGGTGGGATTCAACAGGGTAGATTCCAGGTGCAGATGGGCATCCATAAAGCCCGGAACCACATACCTTCCATCTAAATTTTCTTCTCTTTCGCCCTCATACTCACCGATGCCTACAATCATCCCGTCGGCAAGGGCAACATCCGCGCGTATGATCTCATTGGTAAACACATTAAACACCCTGCCATTCTTCAGGACGAGGGGGGCTTTCTTTTTTCCAAGGGTATATTCCGCGTTCGACTTTGTATAGATATTCATCTTCTACTCTCCGCTATCTCTGATATGTATAAGAACCTTAAAAGAGGCCAAACACTTTGTTTGACCCCGTTGCTTTAAGTGAATTTTAATATATTCTTAACCGTTTGTCAACTCTTTCTTCGTGGGAAATGGCGGATTGAGGCAGCTTCTGTTCTAAAAATAGCGCTCCCTGTTCTCTGCTGTATTACTTACCATAGAGTACGTCTTCAGATTACCAAAATACTTTTTCACAAAAGACGCGCATCTGGACCGTGTAACCGTCAGCTGCTGCCTATCTGTTGTTCCGATATAATAGCTGTCCCCAAAGGAATGGTATTCCTCCGCATGCTGTTTTCTCACAAGTTTCGTGCCTGAAATACCATGCAAAGCGCTCCATGCCCCGCCAACGCCATTGGTCCAGCCGCTCACATAGATCCCCTTATATTTAGAAGAATACTTGATGACCGGAGGCGTTGACATTCCTTTCATGGAACAGCTTCCCATATATTTTACTGCTCCATTTCGGATCGTATAGACATGATAGGTTCCTATGGAAAACACATCCCGTTCCGTGACGATCAGCTCCGGAACTCCCTTTTTGTCAATATTCAGCATCCGGAAATACGCGGGCGTAATGGTGCTGTTTCCAGCCTTCACGCTGCTTTTCGCCAAAAATGCCTGATACAACGTTTTGTAGCTGGCTTTTTTCACCGTGACGGTACATCTGGCTGTCTTTCCATTTGCACGGGCAGTGATGACTGCCTTTCCGGCTTTTTTCGCTGTCACTTTTCCCGTATTGGACACCGTGACGACTGCCCGGTTGCTGCTCTTCCATGCCACCTTCCTGCTTTTGCCTTTTACCGTGGCTCTCAGACGCTTGGTACCGCCAACGTTTAAGGACACCTTCGATACATTCAGCCGGATCGATGCTTTGGTCTTCGCCGCTTGGGCTGGAAATGCCAAAAGCAAAGCCACTAAAAGAACCAAAAATCCTGTGCTGCATAATACTCTCCCTGTTTTTTTCATTTTTCTCTCCCTTTCTGCTTTGAGAATTTTTCTTCATTTTATCATTGTTAGACAGGAAAGGCAAGACTGTGAAAAATCCATTTATTTTCTCCTCTGTTTTAGAGAATCCCAAATCTTGCAGAAACCATCCGCTTTGTGTTATCCTTAATCTATCTTAATTAATTTTGAGGTGATTCCCCATGCATTACAACCACGAACTCATCCTCCCCAACCAGGACCTCCCTTTCAAGCTCTTTATCTTTGAGGGGAAGGATGGCCACTATATCCGCGACAAACACTGGCATCAGTCGGTGGAGATTTTCGCCGTCTGTGAGGGAGAGCTTTCCTTTTATATCGATCAGAGAGAATATCCGCTTGCAGAAGGGCAGTTTATGCTGGTCAATTCCAACGAGGTACACTCCGTATCCTCCCCGAGACCCAATGATACCATTGTCATCCAGATCCCGCTGTCTCTGTTTTCTTCTTATTTTACAGGGGAGCAGTTTATCTGGTTTTCTCATTCTTCGCCGGAGCATGACGGGCAGCTGATGGAGTTGGTGCGTGAGATTTATTCCGTTTATTGTCAGAAAGCCTGCGGCTATGACCTGAAGGTCCTGGGACTTTTTTATCTTCTGCTTCATCTTCTGGTATCCGAATACCGGAGGACGGATATGGCGGCGGACAGAATGCGGCAAAGTAAAAATTTGAATCGGCTTTCCCACATCACTTCCTATATTAAAGAGCACTACAGCGAGGATCTGAACCTGGAATCTCTGTCGCGAACCTTCGGCTACTCTCCCACCTACCTCTCCAGAATGTTTCAGAAGTATGCAGGTATAAACTTCAAGGCGTATCTCCAGGATATCCGCCTGCGTTATGCGTGGAGGGAGCTAGGACACAGCGAAGAAACCTTAAGCGCGATCGCCCAGAACAACGGCTTCCCGGACAGCCGCGCCTTCGCCCGCGCCTTCCGCAAGAAATACCACCTTCTGCCCAGCCAATATCGAGAGACCCTTCATCAAAAAGGGCAAGAAATTGACATTGATTAGATAAATAATCGGTCGCTTCACAGAACGTCTGCTGATAAAATAGCCTCAAAAGAAACGGAAAACATCCATTCTTAAGGAGGCTATTTTTTATGGAAATCAAACCGATTACGGACGCTTCTTTTCGCAAATACGGCGTCATCCATCCAGAGCTTTCTACTGCAAAGCTGCTAAAAGAGATGGAACACACTCCTCTTCCCAACGAGGTGCTCTACGTTCCTTCGGTGGAATCTCTTGAAGTCCTCCAGGATGCAAGAGACATTCAGGAGAGAGGGTTTGGGGGGATTCCCATCCAGATCGGATACTGCAACGGCAGCAATCACAAGCTGAACGCTCTGGAATATCATCGTTCCTCAGAACTGGATATTGCTGTCACAGATCTGATTTTGCTCCTCGGATCCCAGCAGGATATCGAAGAGGGCTACCGCTACGATACAGCCAAGGCCGAAGCCTTTCTGCTGCCTGCCGGTACGGCGGCAGAGCTTTACGCCACCACCTTGCACTATGCGCCCTTAAATGCCAATGAAGGGGGATTTCGCTGTGTCATTGTACTGCCAAAAGGAACCAACGAACCGCTGACTTTCGCTCCCCCCGCAGAAGGTGAGGCTTCGCTCCTTACCGCTGCAAACAAATGGCTGATCGCCCATGAAGACGCGGGAATTTCCGGGGCTCACATCGGACTGTACGGAGAAAACCTGACCTTATAAAAACTGTGATCTATTATTTTTATGTAATAAAGGAGGAATTTACCATGTTCAACAACATGCCGGAACTGAAAATAGGAGTCGTCGCAGTAAGCCGCGACTGTTTCCCGGAAAGCCTGTCGGTCAACCGCCGCCAGAGACTTATGAAGGCTTACACGGAGAAATACGGATCGGACGATCTCTATGAATGCCCCGTCTGTATCGTGGAAAGCGAGATCCACATGGTACAGGCGCTGGAGGACATCAAGAAAGCGGGCTGCAATGCCCTGGTGGTTTATCTCGGTAATTTCGGTCCAGAAATCTCCGAGACCTTACTGGCAAAGCATTTTGAGGGACCCAAAATGTTCATTGCTGCTGCTGAGGAGAGCGGCAATGACCTGGTAGGGGGACGCGGCGACGCCTACTGCGGAATGTTGAATGCCAGCTATAATCTGAAGCTTCGCAATGTGAAAGCCTATATCCCGGAATACCCGGTGGGGACTGCCGAGGAATGCGCTGATAGAATCGCAGAATTCCGTCCCATCGCCAGGGCAGTCATTGCTCTGAATAGCCTGAAGATCATCAGCTTTGGACCGCGTCCTCTTAATTTTCTCGCCTGCAATGCCCCGATCCAGCAGCTCTACAACCTGGGCGTGGAGATTGAAGAAAACTCTGAGCTGGATCTGTTCGAAGCCTTCCACAAGCATGACGGCGACCAGCGGATTCCGGCGCTTGTCAAGGAAATGGAAGCAGAGCTGGGCGGGGGCAACAAGAAGCCCGAAATCCTTCCAAAGCTGGCTCAATATGAACTGACTCTGAAGGACTGGATCGAAGAACATAAAGGATATCGCAACTATGTCGCCATCGCCGGAAAATGCTGGCCTGCTTTCCAGACACAGTTCGGATTCGTTCCCTGCTATGTGAACAGCCGTCTGACCGCCCAGGGAATTCCGGTATCCTGTGAAGTGGATATCTACGGCGCCCTCAGCGAATTTATCGGCACTGTAATCAGCCAGGATGCCGTAACTCTGCTGGATATCAACAATACAGTGCCCGCAGA
>DVFT01000154.1 GCA_018713105.1 Candidatus Limivivens merdigallinarum
TTGCTCAGCATGTTCCAGATAGCGGTCAGGAGCATCTTGCAGACAGCGATGATTGCCTTTTTATGACCCCGGCGGGATTTGATCCTGTGATACCTCTCTTTAAATTCCGGGTGCTTTTTGGATTTGATCAAGGCATTGGCAACCTGGACAAGAAGAGGTTTCAAATAACTGCCGGCGCGGGAGATCCGCCTGGATTTTACTTTCTGGTTGCTCTGGTCATTACGGGGACAGCAGCCAGCCCAGGAGACAAGATGTTTGGATGACAGGAACACGGACATGTCCGGACCAATCTCAGAGAGAATGGCAATAGCAGTCATCGGATTCTTATCTAATCCCGGGAGGGTATAAAGCAGATCTAAAACGGCAGAAAAAGGTTCTGCGACCTGAAGGATCTCAGACTCGATTTCTTTCCGGTGGGCTTCAAGCTCGTCGATGTGTGCAAGACATTGGCGGAGCTTGACAGCCTGTTCGGGAGAAATTGCCCCGTCAACAGCAGCCTGGATTTCAGAGACAGGTGTTTTGCACCGGGGGTCTACAAAAGGGGAGACATCAAAGGTTTCGCCAGGATGTTCCAGGATATAGTTGGTAATGGAACGGGCAGACTTTCCAAAAACATCACTGAAAACGTCATCAAGTTTCAGGTTGGAAACAGTCAGGCAGTTCTGTGCCCGGTTCTTTTCACCGGTGAGCATGTTGGTAAGTTTGACGCGATAGCGGACCAGATCCCGAAGCTGCCGGATTTCCGGGGAAGGGATAAAACTGGGTTTGATCATATCGCACATGAATAAGTCGCAGATCCATTTGGCATCCTTTCGATCCGTTTTGTTCCCCTTTTGCGGCTTGGTATATTTGGGATGAGCCAAGGTGACAAAACAGGACTTTTCCAGGATGTTAAAAACGGGGATCCAATACTTGCCGGTGGACTCCATACAGACTTCGGTACAGGAATATTTGGCAAGCCAGGCAGCTAATTCCCTGAGCCCTTTGGAAAAGGAAGAAAAGCGTGCCTGCTTATACACTGTACGGCCATTAGGGTCGGTAATAGCGATGCAGGCATAGATCCAGGTTTTGTGGACGTCAAGGCCACAGCAGTTGTTACGAAAGATTTTAAACATAGGGTTCCTCCTGTAAAGAAAAAATGCAGGGCTGGCAGGGACTGGTCATCCGGCGAAATCGAGTCAACTTCGGAAGAGATAAGTTTACGGGCTACGGGAATGCGCCAATCATTGATGCCTTAACGGATGGCCGACCTATATAAGAATACGGGGTTGCCGCTATACAGCCCCGCCACTCACCTCCTCAGGTTCTGTAGTATGCCAGTATCCTACAAGAGGAGTATAACAAAGAAAAAGAAGAAGCGGGAGATTATCCGAAAAAGGGTTTCATAACCCCATCGGTGCCTTTCGCAGAAAGGTGGTTTATAAGGATGAAAGGAGTGGTTTTTGACATTAAGGAGCTTGCCGTTTTTGACGGCCCGGGGATCCGTACTACCGTTTTTTTGAAAGGCTGCCCGCTTCGTTGTACCTGGTGCCACAATCCCGAAGGATTGTCCGCCAAAAGGCAGATGATGGTGAAATGGAGCCAGTGCCTTCATTGTGGGAAATGCAGGGAGGCCTGCCGCCATCCTGAGGAGTGTATTCTGTGCGGGGACTGTATTTTGAGCTGTCCTTTGCATCTTAGGAGAATCTGCGGGACAGAGTGGGAAGCGGCGAACCTGGCGAAAAGGCTTAGGAGGGACCAGGATTATCTGGCGGCAAATGGCGGCGGGGTGACGTTTTCCGGGGGAGAACCTACTTATCAGCCGGAGTTTCTCCTGGAAACCCTGGAAATGCTTGACGGAATGCACAGAGCCATAGAAACCTCCGGATACTGCAGCCCTGCCTGGTTCCAAAGGATTGCCGGGCAGCTGGAGCTTGTCATCATGGATATCAAACACACAGACCCACGGATCCATAAACAGTATACAGGGCGTGATAACAGTGTGATCCTTAAGAATCTGGAGTATCTCAAAGAAGGTTCCCTCCCGTTTGTGATCCGTGTCCCATTAATTCCGGGAATCACAGACACAGAGGAAAACCTGGAGCAGACAGCCTCGCTCCTTAAGGGAAGCCGAAACCTTGTAGGGGTGGAACTTCTGCCTTATCACCAGACAGCCGGGGCAAAATACGGGATGATTAACAAACAGTACCAGCCAGGTTTTAAGGAAGACCAACAGCCAAGAAAAGACACAAAACCGTTTCTGGAAAGGGGAATCCCCTGCAGGGTTTTATAGAATGGAAAAAGAAATTCAGGGAAGAAAAACTTCAGCTAGGAGGTAGGACAATGACGCCGAGAATCGAAAAACTAAAGGATTTTTTTGTGGTACAGAAAAAACATCACGCTTACCGCCAGGAAAAGGCGGATCCTTACCGGTTTGCCAGAGTGTATGCAGCGGAAGGGCTGGGCGACCTGGAGAGGACGGTAAGGCGGCTTAAGGGAGTGCTTGAAGAAGAGATCCCGGTTGTCTTTCCCGATGAAAGGATTTGCCTGATGCGGACGGTATGCACTTTGCCTGAGATTTTTACCGAAGAAGAATTCCAGGAAATCAAAAAGCATCATTATATCCATGAACAGGGGAAGGTATGCAATATCAACGTAGACTATACGAAGCTTTTGGATACCGGGCTGGAAGAAAAGAAGGCAGAGCTTATACGGCTGCAAAACAAATTCCAGGAGGAAGGAAGGGAGGACGCGGCTGAATATGAGTCAGCCCTGATCCGCATTTTGGACGCTGTGGGACAGTTCGCAGAACGCTATCGGAAGGAAGCAGCACGCGTGGGGAACGAGGAGGTGGAAAAGCTGCTTTTGAAGGTTCCGCAAAAGAAGCCGGAGACCTTCCTGGAAGCGCTGATGTTTTTCAGGATCATCCACTACTGCATGTGGGCAAGCTTCCATTATCATAATACCCTGGGTAGGTTTGACCAGTATATGTATCCTTATTATGAGAAGGATCTTCGGGAGGGCAGGATTACCAAGGAAGAAGCGCTGGAGCTTTTGGAAGAATTTTTCCTGACCTTAAACCGGGACAGCGATCTGTATACAGGAATGCAGCAGGGTGACAATGGCCAGAGTATGGTCTTGGGAGGAAAAAATCCAGACGGCAGCGAAAGCTTTAATGAGCTTTCTTCCCTTTGTCTTCAGGCAAGCCTGGAACTGAAACTAATCGATCCCAAAATCAACGTCAGGGTGAGCCATGATACGCCGTTTGCGGTCTATGAAGAGGGAACCAGGCTGACAAAGCAGGGGCTTGGTTTTCCTCAGTACAGCAATGACGACGTGGTGATCCCGGCGCTGATGGACTGGGGGTATGACAAAGAGGATGCTTATAACTATTGTGTGGCGGCGTGCTGGGAATTTATCATACCGGGGTTGGGAATGGATGTCCCGAATGTCAATGGGCTGTCCTTTCCGAGGGCATTCCAGGAGACGATGGAAGAGATCGAAGCGCTGCCGGACTTTCCGTCTTTCCTTGACAGGATGAAGCAGGCCGTATTTTCCCAGGCGGAGGAGCTGATGGATTCGGTCCGCCAGCTGTATATGGAGCCCGCCCCGCTTTTGAGCCTGATGATGGATGGCTGCGTAGAGCAGGCAAGGGACGTCTCTTTGGGATGTAAGTACAATAATTTCGGATTCCATGGATCAGGGCTTTCCACAGCAGTCGATTCGCTGGCAAGTATAGAAAAGTATGTATATGAAGAAAAGTCCGTTTCCTGCAAGGAGATGCTCCAGGCAGTCCATACGGATTTTAGGGGGCAGGAGAAGCTGCTCCATATGCTTCGCTTTGAAGGACCAAAATTCGGGAATGACGACGATTGCACAGATAGGCTGGCAGTCTTGCTTTTGGATTGGTTTGCGGATGCTGTAAAGGGAAGAAAGAACGAACGGGGTGGAATATACCGGGCAGGAACCGGGTCGGCTATGTACTATATCTGGCAGTCAAAAGATCTGGGGGCGACGCCGGATGGACGGAGAAAAGGAGAAGAATTCGCCTGCAATTATTCGCCCAGCCTGTTCAGCCGCCTGGACGGGCCGGTGTCCATGATCAAATCCTTCACAAAACCGCACTTAAAGAGGGTGGCAAACGGAGGTCCCTTGACGGTGGAGTTAGACGATTCCATGTTCCGGAACGAGGACAGTATCCGGAAAACCGCGATGTTTGTAAAGAGTTTTATCGATCTGGGCGGGCATCAGATGCAGATCAACGCGGTCAATCGGGAAATGCTTCTGGATGCCAAAGCACATCCGGAAAATTATCAGAATCTGATTGTCCGGGTATGGGGATGGAGCGGATATTTTGTGGAATTGGATGAATGCTATCAGGATCATATTATTAAACGGATGGAGCTGGCAGTCTGAGAAGACAGAAGGAAAACAAAGGAAATTTACGGAATGTCTTTGACACACGGACACCACAGAGCGCCAAAAACGAAGATTATCCACTCGAATATTTCATAAATGTTAAATACTGTAATAAAAATGTGAAAGAAGTCGAAAAATGTCCAAAACACTGATAAAATCGGAATATGTCGAAAAAAATCTTTGTGAAATGTGATAGAATTACGAAAAGTAAATCATAAATATAGCACAAAATAGAAAAGCAAAATTCCGATAAAATAGTCTAAAAAGCACAAAAAATCAGATTGCACAAAAAAGCGAAATATAATATATTACAAAAATATGAAATACTGCTTGACACGAACACTTCATTCTCATATAATGCTAGTATCATAAAAAACAGGGGAGAGAAAGGAAGCAGTATGAATTTGCTCGGTATTATGTTGAGGAAATTCTTTCACCTGATTGCAGGAGCATTTGCCTGGGTGATAGACCTGACGAAGAAGAGACATCGCGAGTGCACTGTGATTGTTTCAGGAGGAATTGCCTTGGCGGTGATCATCTTGTGCGCCAGCGGTTTTTCCGGCGGCGGAAAGAACAAGGTATATGCCGTAGAAAGTTCTGCAGGTTCCGGCTCATCTGTGGAGGGGACGGCAGACGAGGAGATTGGTGCGGGGCTTATGGGAATTGTGGACAGCATGGATTGTCTGGAGGAGTATTCCCGTGCCGTATCCTCGGTGAATCTGGACGGAGCCCAGGATGAGAATGTCCTGGCAGGCACAACCAGGGTACGGCGGCAGGCAGCCGAACGTATCCGCCTGAACCGGGGAATCCAGGATGTCAGCGGGCTGGGGTATTATGCCCAGCAGGTGATTGCGGACAATCAGATGGACAAGCAGGACTATGAGTGGCTTCTTAAACTGGTGGAAGCCGAAGCGACAGGCGGTGACGTCAAAAGCAAGATACTCATTGCCAATGTGGTCTTGAATCGTGTGAATGATCCACATTTCCCGGACAGCATTTATGATGTGATTTTTCAGACCAGCGGAGGTGCTGCACAGTTTTCTCCGACAGCTGACGGCCGTATCTACAGCGTTGAGGTGACGGAGGGAACCATTGAGGCAGTGGACAGAGCGCTTCAGGGGGAGGACTACTCGGAGGGGGCATTGTTTTTTGTGGCGCGTCAAAGCGCGGACGATGTGAATGTACAGTGGTTCGACAGTGAGCTGATCCCATTGTTCTCATATGGGGGGCACGAATTTTTCACCTTCGAATTCTGAAATGCCGGCAGGAGACCGGCGCAGGGAGCCATCTAAGGGTGGCTCCTTTTTCGTTTCTTTACTTGTGTAATGAGGGAAAGTGTGGTATAGTAATTCACATGCAAGAAACAAGGAAAAAAGGAAAAGGGTGATTACTATGGAGCTGCTTTACAATAGTACCAGGAACAAATCAGAAAAGCTGACTGCGTCGATGGCAATCTTGAAAGGATTGGCAGAGGATGGGGGGCTGTTCGTGCCGGAATGGATCCCGAAGCTTTCCATGGATCTGGATCTTCTGAAGGATATGAGCTATCAGGAAACCGCCTATGAGGTGATGCGCCGCTTCCTGACGGATTTCACCGAGGAGGAGCTAAAGGACTGTATCAGGAGGGCATATGATGAGAAGTTTGATACTCCAGAGATCGCGCCGATCCACAAGACAGAGGATGTCTGCTATCTGGAACTGTTTCACGGCGCTACTATCGCATTTAAGGATATGGCGCTTTCGATCCTTCCCCACCTTCTGACCACGGCGGCGAGAAAGAACCAGGTGAAGGGAGACATCGTGATCCTCACGGCTACCTCCGGAGATACCGGAAAGGCGGCTCTGGCAGGCTTTCAGGATGTGGAGGGAACCCGTATTATCGTGTTTTATCCAAAGAACGGCGTAAGCCCCATCCAGGAAAAGCAGATGGTTACCCAGAAGGGCGGGAATACCTATGTGGTGGGGATCCGCGGCAATTTTGACGATGCCCAGACAGGGGTAAAGAAGCTGTTCGGGGATAAAGAGCTCCAGAGGGAGATGGAGGCAGCCGGGATGCAATTTTCTTCTGCCAATTCCATCAATATCGGCCGCCTGGTTCCGCAGATCGTCTATTATGTCTATGGGTATGCAAAGCTCTATGGCGCCGGTGAGATCAAGAAGGGAGAACCCCTGAATGTCGTGGTGCCCACGGGAAACTTCGGGAATATCCTGGCAGCCTACTATGCAAAGCAGATGGGGCTTCCCATCGGCAAGTTGGTCTGCGCCTCCAATGACAACAAAGTTCTGTATGATTTCTTCCAGACAGGGTGCTATGACAGGAACAGAGAATTCATCCTGACCACCTCCCCGTCTATGGATATTCTGATCTCCAGCAATCTGGAGCGTCTGCTCTATCTGATCTCCGGGGAGGATGACGGGAAAGATGCAGCCCTTATGAAGGAGCTGAGTGAAACTGGACGTTACCGGATCGATGACGGCATGAGATCCCGGCTTTCCGATTTCCGGGGAGGATTTGCCACGGAGGAAGAGACGGCAAAGGAGATCCGGAGGGTGTACCGGGAGAGCGGTTATGTCCTGGATCCCCACACGGCAGTGGCTTCCTGTGTTTATGGAAAATACCGCGGGGAGAGCGGCGATGAAACAAAAACACTCATAGCTTCCACGGCAAGCCCATACAAATTTACCAGGAGCGTGATGGAAGCGGTCGATGAAAGATATGCATCCAAAGGCGATTTCGAGCTGGTAGACGAGCTGGAGCGGCTTTCCGGCATCAGAGTACCGAAGGCGATCGAGGAGATCCGTACTGCCCCCGTCCTTCATGATACGGTTGTGGAAGTCCCGGAGATGAAGGACATCGTCAAAAAAATATTAGGATTATAGAATTAGGGGAATGGAAAAACTATGGGAACAGAGATGTTTGTGCTGATGGACGTTCTCGTTGTGGGAGCGGGAATTTATTTTCTGTATTGCTGGTACCTGTTATGGTTCAAAAAGGAGGTGAAGGAGGGAGTTCTCCTGTCCAAGGAATACCCCTTCAAGAAATGTAAAGACAAGGAAGGCTACACCCGCTATGTTGCCCCGCGTCTCCTGCTTCTGGGAATCGTGTCCATTGTGGTGGGAATCATAGGGCTTTTGAATGACCGTTATCAGTTCCTCGGCAGCTGGTATCTGCTGGTCAGTGTGGCATTTTTTCTGATCATCATCTGGTTTGCTCTGATTGTAAAAAAGAGTTATAAACTGTTTTGGTAACATTTGAAAAACAAAAAGTAAGGGCTCCTGAAAGCTTGTCTTCAGGAGCCTTTGCTTTATCTCTGATCCAGAGAGGTATATTTCTGATGCTTGGCGATGCTCTTGTATGCGGGACGGATGATCTTTCCTCCGTTTGCCAGTTCTTCGATTCTGTGGGCACTCCAGCCTACCACACGGGCGATGGCGAAGATCGGGGTGAAAAGCTCTGGGGGAAGATCCAGCATGCTGTACACGAAGCCGCTGTAGAAGTCTACATTGGCGCTGACGCCTTTATAGATGCGGCGTTCTTCGCCGATGACGATCGGTGCAAGCCGTTCTACCATGGAATAGAGGTTGAACTCCTCTTCCCGTCCTTTTTCCACTGCGAGCTTCTGCACGAAGGACTTGAAGATATCTGCACGGGGATCGGAGATGGAGTAAACGGCATGCCCCATTCCATAGATCAGCCCTGCATGGTCAAAGGCTTCCTTATGGAGAAGGTTTTTCAGGTAATTGCGTACTTCATCCTCGTCCGTCCAATCCTTGACAACAGACTTCATATCCTCGAACATCTTTACAACCTTGATGTTGGCACCGCCGTGCTTTGGCCCTTTCAGGGAGCCTAGGGAGGCAGCCATGGAGGAGTAAGTGTCTGTGCCCGAGGAGGTTACCACATGGGTCGTAAAGGTGGAGTTGTTGCCGCCGCCGTGTTCCATATGGAGGATCAGGGCAATATCCAGGATCTTGGCTTCAAATGCCGTGTAGCTGCTGTCAGGCCGTAAAATATGCAGCAGATTTTCAGCGGTGGAAAGCTCTGCCACCGGCGGGTGGATAAACAGGCTGTTTCCATCGTGGTAATGGCTGTATGCCTGGTAACCATATACGGAAAGCATTGGGAACAGTGCAATCAGCTGCATGCATTGACGGACTACGTTGGGAAGTGAAATATCATCGGCACGATTATCATAAGAATAGAGGGTAAGTACGCTTCTTGCCAGTGTGTTCATCATATCCTGGCTAGGAGCTTTCATGATGATGTCGCGGACAAAGCTGGTAGGAAGATTCCGGTAATTTCCAATCATGTCGGAAAAGGTCTTCAGCTGTCCGGCGTTTGGAAGCTCTCCTGTGAGCAGCAGGTAGGCGATTTCTTCGTAGCCAAACCGGTCGTCTTTGATAAGGCCGCCCACCAGATCTTTGACATTGTAGCCGCGGTAGAAGAGCTGTCCTTCACAGGGAACCATTTCATTATCTACCACGGTATAGGAAAGAACCTCCGAAATATCAGTCAACCCCGCCAACACACCTTTGCCGTTGATGTCACGGAGTCCTCGTTTGACTTCGTATTTGGTATAAAGCTCGGGGTCGATTTGAGAAGTATTGACGCATTTTTTTGAAAGTTCAAGGATTTCAGGGGTGATTTCTGAATAGACGTTTTGGGAATTCATATAGAATACCTCCTTTTCTTTCATGATGTTGTAAAAAATGTAATTAAAGATACATTTTCACTCTTTTTTTATCATATCATAAAGTATACTGGTAAAACAAGGAGAAATTGATAAAAATTTTACAAGCAAAAAACATATTGAAATACGGAAAAGTTTAGGGTATACTATTGGTATCCTGAAATGTGCGATACTCCCTTAATTTTGAACCTACATTTTTTTGAAACGGGATTCCTATATTGGTGCTTCGGATGTCAGGCCGTATCTTTTCAGCGGAAGACAGAGGTTGCATCTGCGGTTGCCCACCTAGCGCTGCTAGGACTCAAAATATGGGAAACGGCATTTTGGGATATCAAAAGGAAAGTTGGCTGTATACAGCGTCAGGCTGTGTACAGCTTTTTTGTGCGATACGCCCGGAGGGCAGCCGCATAGATGGGCAAGCTTGCTTGCACAGATATGCGGATATCCGACGGGCAACGGACAGCGAGAGACGTAGTCACGAGCTGGGCGGGAGGGCAGCCGCATAGATGGGCAAGCTTGGATCTATACAAGCCCCATAAGTTGTGATAAAATAAAACCAGAATTTTTCGGACAGGAGGAAGGCAAAACTATGAGTATGAGGAAAGGTATTTTCGGGAAAACTTCAAACGGGGAGGTGGCGCATATCATCACCATCGCCAACAATTCCGGGATGTCTATTGAGGTGACCGACTACGGCGCGACATTGGTGTCCGTATCGGTTCCCGACAAGGAGGGGAGATTATCGGACGTCGTGCTGGGCTATGACGACGTGACGGATTATGAGAGGAATACGGCTTATCTGGGCGCCACCATCGGCAGGATTGGGAACCGTATCGCAAAGGCGAGTTTTTCAATAGACGGCAAGGAATATTTCATGGACAAGAATGAAGGGGAGAATGTCTGCCACAGCGGTCCCCACGGATACCATGGGATGCTCTGGCAGATGGAGCTTCGGGAAGAAGAGAACATGGTTGCCTTCCATCATGTCAGCCCGCATTTGGAGCAGGGCATACCGGGCAGGTTTGACGTGACCGTCACCTATCAGCTCACGGATGAAAATGAGATCAGGATCCATTACAGCGGCTGTTCAGATAGAGACACCATCGTAAATATGACAAATCACAGCTACTTCAATCTGGCGGGGCATGAAAGCGGAAAGCTGATCACTGGCCATGAGATATGGATTGATGCGGATGCTTTTACACCTGTGGGAGAGGATCTGATCCCCACGGGAGAGATTCGTCCTGTGGAGGGAACCTATATGGATTTCCGAACGGCAAAGAAGATCGGCAGGGATATCGATGCGGCAGATGAGCAGCTTCGGATCGGAGGCGGCTATGACCACAATTTTGTGCTGAACCATTATGATGGGACTCTCAGGAAGGTGGCAGAGGTCTTTGAGGAGGGAAGCGGCAGGAAGCTGGAGGTCTTTACGGATCTTCCGGGAATGCAGATGTATGCCGGGAACTTTCTGGGGGGAGGTTCCGTGGGAAAGGATGGAGCCGTTTACCGGAATCGGAGCGGACTGGCATTGGAAACCCAGTATTTTCCAGATGCTGTCCACCATGCCAATTTTCCCCAGCCTTTCCTGAAGGCGGGAGAGCCCTATGATACGACGACAGTATACAGGATTACGGTAGCGAACAGATAGAGTGAGAGGAGAAAGCCCTGTGGGATGGAGCAAAGGAAACGTCCCCCAGGGTTTTTCAAGCGAATTGGTTGAATGAATCGGAACAAGACAGCTATACTGTCAGTATAGAGAGAAAAGGAGATGGATCTTGAAGGGAAAACTGTGGATTGTCCTACTGGCTCTGTTTGTTGTCTTCCTGATGGTTCCTTTGTTTTTGGATCACCGGATGAAGACGGTGGAGGAGACACTCGCCAGGGCTCAAAAAGACTTGGAAAGCGAGACCGGATCCGCTGCCGATGCAGAAACGGAAAAAAGCACCGAGGCGGAAACGAATAGCGAGACAGAAAGCCGTATTACGGAGAACCATACCGAAGAAGCAGAAATGGGTGATGAGGAAACAGAAGAAGAGATGATCCGCGTCCTGATTCTAAGCAGCGAAGAGGATACACAGTACCACCAGTCTGTGACGGTTCAGTGTGACAAGCCCTATCAGACGGAGCAGGACGGCGCCACGTCTGACCATCCAGAGACTGAGACGTTTTCCCTTTCCTCCGGAGACTGCCAGGAAGGGGAGGTTTGGATTCTTTCCTCTGAGGATGGGATGTTTACGCTTCCAAGTGTCATCCGGAGCGTCCAGGACCTGACGTATCCGGGGACTCTCCAGATTGAGAAGAGGAAGGAAGGGCTGGTGCTGATCAATGAGCTTCCCATGGAGGAGTACCTGATGAGGGTAGTGCCCAGTGAGATGCCCTCCTCCTATCCTTTGGAGGCGCTGAAAGCTCAGGCGGTGAGCGCCCGCACCTATGCCAGAAAACAAAAGGAAGCCGGACGTCTGCGGGAGTTTGGCGCAGATGTAGATGACAGTGTGAATTTCCAGGTATACAATAACCAGGCAATGAACCGAAGAACCACCAGGGCAGTGAAGGCAACCGAAGGGGTGGTCATGAAGCAGGATGGTGTCCTTCTGGATGCCCTCTATTACTCGACTTCCTGCGGGATCGACCTGACGAGAAATCTCTCCGAGGAGGCAGTCTTCTGTTCGTTTATTTCGGGGACGGAGGAATCGGATTACGAAAAGGAGGAGCCCTGGTACCGCTGGACTACCTCCTTCTCCCTGGAAGAACTCACAAAGCTTGTCAGAAAGAGCGGGCTGAAGGTGGGAAGGGTAGAAGCGCTCAAGGAAGGACCGCGGACGGAACAGGGAAGGCTTCAGTCCCTTACGGTCACCGGAAAGAGGGGAGAGACCGTCGTGGAAGGAGAATACGACATCAGGACCCTTCTGGTTCCGGAGAAAACTCCGGTGACATTAAAGAACGGGGAGGAGGCGCCAGACCTTGGAATGCTCCCCAGCGCTTTCTTCTATCTGGAGCCGATTCTGGAGGAGAATGAGCTGACCGGCTACGAGCTGATCGGAGGCGGCTATGGCCATGGAGACGGGATGAGCCAGAACGGGGCTAAACACATGGCGGAGGAAGGGCTCACCTATCAGGAGATACTGACGCACTATTACGGGGAGATTGAATGGGATGAAGAAAGTCATACAGGAGATTAGAAAATTTACAAAAAGGCTCAGCAAAGCCAGAGTGGATGCCTACGCTGCCCAATCGACGTTCTATCTGATCATTGGGTTTATTCCGTTTATTATGCTCCTTTTGACGCTGATCCAATACACCACCATTACGGAGCAGGATGTGATGGAGTTTTTGATGCAGATTTTTCCACGTTCTTTCCAGGAGTATCTGTTAAGTTTTGTGGAGGAAATCTATGTGAAGTCCACGGCGCTTCTGTCAGGAACGGTATTGGTGGCTGTCTGGGCGTGTGCAAGGAGCGTACTGGCGATCAGCAATGGATTAAATTCCGTGTTTGAGATTGAAGAAACCAGGAATTATATATTCCGCAGGCTACGTTCCGGGGTCTACGTTGTCCTGTTGCTGCTTTCCCTAGTGCTTGCCATGGCGCTTTTGGTCTTCGGCAATTATCTCCATGACCTCCTTTTGGATCTGGTTCCCTTTCTTCAAAAATTTTCCAGTATTGTGATCAGTCTTAGAACGGCAGGCGCGCTGTTCCTTCTGACGTTGCTCCTGGCGGCGATGTATACCTTTCTGCCCAATAAAAAGCAGCGGTTCCGTTCCCAGCTTCCGGGCGCTGCGGTGGCGGCTTTGAGCTGGTCTATCTTTTCCTACGGGATCTCTGTCTATTTTGAGTGGAGGGGGAGTTTTCCCAGCATTTATGGCGGGCTTACAACAGTGGTTATGATCATGCTGTGGCTGTATTTCTGCATGTGGCTGCTCTTTTTCGGGGCAATGCTCAACGTTTATTTTGAAGAAAATACGCCAAGGGCTTGACAAATGGGGAATGCATGAGATAGAATGGATGCCAGTATAGCAAAAGCGATGAAGGTGGCAGTAGGAATTTCCTTTCCGTCAGAGAATGAGGGTCGCTGGCTGGAAGCCCTCTCGGTTCCTGGGAATTTTCGAAATTCACACTGGAGCTGCTTTTCTGAAACCAGTGAACCGTATGCTAGAGTAGGAAAAGACGTCTCATGTGCGTTAAACATGGAGAGTGCCTGCCATCGGGCAGGAATTTGGGTGGTACCGCGGAACTTTTTTTGCTTCGTCCCTGTTAGGGACGGAGCTTTTTTTATGCGATACGCCCGGAGGGCAGCCAGACCCAGTGATTACCATAGAAAGAAGAAGGAGATTACCATGAAAGAAAAACTGCAGGCGATCAAAGAAGAAGCAATGAAGCAGATTCAGGAATCCGGCACATTGGACAAGCTCAATGATGTGCGTGTGGCATTCCTGGGGAAAAAGGGACAGCTCACCGCGGTCCTGAAGGGTATGAAGGATGTAGCGGCGGAGGAGAGGCCTATCATAGGGCAAATGGTGAACGACACCCGCGCCGCCATTGAAAAGGCAATGGAGGAAACCAAGAAAAACCTGGAAGCCAAGGCAAGGGAAGAACAGCTCGCCCGCGAGGTGATCGATGTGACGCTTCCGGCAAAGAAAATCAATGTAGGCCATCGCCATCCCAATACCATCGCGTTGGAAGAAGTAGAGCGTATTTTCGTTGGAATGGGCTACGAGGTAGTGGAAGGACCGGAGGTAGAATATGACCTCTATAACTTCGAAAAACTGAATATACCGGCGAACCATCCCGCCAAGGATGAACAGGATACCTTTTATATCACCAAGGACATTCTGCTGCGTACCCAGACCTCCCCGGTACAGGCACGTATTATGGAACAGGGAAAGCTTCCGATCCGTATGATCGCACCGGGCAGGGTGTTCCGCTCCGATGAGGTGGATGCCACCCATTCCCCCTCCTTCCATCAGATCGAGGGACTGGTGGTGGACAAGAATATTACCTTCGCAGACCTCAAGGGAACCTTGGAACAGTTCGCAAAGGAGCTGTTCGGACCGGAGACCAGGACCAAATTCCGTCCCCATCACTTCCCCTTCACGGAGCCCAGCGCCGAGGTGGACGTAAGCTGCTTCAAGTGCGGCGGAAAAGGCTGCCGGTTCTGCAAGGGCAGCGGCTGGATCGAGATCCTGGGCTGCGGTATGGTACATCCCCATGTCTTGGAGATGTGCGGCATCGATCCGGAGGTGTACACCGGATTTGCCTTCGGCGTGGGGCTGGAGCGTATCGCACTTTTGAAGTATGAAATCGACGATATGAGACTGCTGTATGAAAACGACATCCGTTTCCTGAAACAGTTCTAAGCAGAGAGAAGAGAGGAAGAAAAACATGAATACATCGTTATCTTGGATAAAAGCATATGTGCCGGATCTTGACGTGACGGCTCAGGAATATACAGATGCCATGACGCTGTCCGGCACGAAGGTGGAGACCTATGAAAAACTGGATGCAGATCTTGACAAGATCGTGATCGGTCAGATCCTGTCCATCGCTCCCCACCCGGACGCTGACAAATTGATTGTCTGCCAGGTCAATGTGGGAGAGGAGACCGTCCAGATCGTGACGGGCGCTCCCAATGTGAAGGAAGGGGATAAAGTTCCGGTGGTGCTGGACGGAGGACGTGTTGCCGGAGGCCATGACGGCAAGAAAACTCCGGGCGGGATCGTGATCAAAAAAGGAAAACTCAGAGGAGTGGAATCCTGCGGCATGATGTGTTCCATCGAGGAGCTGGGTTCCAGCCGCGAGATGTATCCGGAAGCGCCGGAAAACGGGATCTATATTTTCCCGGAAGACGCAGTGGTAGGCGAAAGTGCAGTGAAGGCGCTGGGGCTTGACGACGTGGTGTTTGAATACGAGATTACCTCCAACCGTGTGGACTGCTACAGCGTGATTGGGATCGCCAGAGAGGCGGCAGCCACTTTCCGCAAGGAATTTCAGCCTCCCATCGTGAAGGAAACCGGCAACGGTGAGGATGCCAATGACTATGTGAAGGTAACCGTTGAGGATCCGGATCTTTGCCCCCGCTATTGTGCCCGTGTGGTCAAGAATATCAAGATTGCGCCTTCCCCGAAGTGGATGCAGAGACGTCTGGCATCCAACGGAATCCGCCCCATCAATAACATCGTGGATATCACCAACTATGTGATGGAGGAATACGGACAGCCCATGCATGCCTACGATTATGACACGATTGCCGGTCATGAGATCATCGTGCGCCGTGCCGGCAAGGATGAAAAGTTCGTCACCCTGGATGGTCAGGAACGCACCATGGACGAAAACGTGCTGATGATCTGTGACGGGGAAAAGGCTGTGGGAATCGCCGGAATCATGGGCGGGGAAAATTCCATGATCACCGATGACGTAAAGACGATGATGTTCGAGGCGGCATGCTTTGACGGGACGAATATCCGTCTTTCCAGCAAACGGATCGGACTCCGTACAGACGCTTCCGGCAAATTCGAGAAAGGGTTGGATCCCAACAATGCGAAGGCTGCCATCGACCGTGCCTGCCAGCTGATTGAGGAGCTGGGCGCCGGCGAGGTAGTTGGCGGTACCGTGGACGTCTATTCCAAAAAGAAAGAACCGGTCAGAATTCCCTTTGAGCCGGAGAAGATCAATGCCCTTCTGGGAACAGAGATCCCCAGGGAAGAGATGCTTTCTTATTTCAGAATGATCGATCTGGAATACGACGAGGCTGCCAATGAGGTGATCGCGCCCACCTTCCGCCATGACCTTTTCCGCACAGCGGATCTGGCAGAAGAGGTGGCGAGATTCTACGGATATGACAACATCCCCACTACGCTGCCAAAGGGTGAGGCAACGACCGGAAAGCTGTCCTTTAAGCTTCGTATCGAAGCGATCGCGAGAGACATCGCGGAATTCTGCGGCTTTTCAGAAGGAATGAGCTATTCCTTCGAAAGCCCGAAGGTGTTCGATAAGCTGCTTATCCCGGCGGATTCCGAATACCGCAAAGCAATCACGATCTCCAACCCTCTGGGCGAGGACTTCAGCATCATGAGGACGCTTCCGCTGAATGGAATGCTGAGCAGCCTGGCTTTCAACTACAGCCACAGGAACAAAAATGTGCGCCTGTATGAGCTGGGCAACGTCTATCTGCCCCATGCCCTGCCCCTTGTGGAGCTGCCGGATGAGAGGATGCAGTTCACCCTGGGCATGTACGGGGAAGGTGATTTCTATGTGATGAAGGGCGTGGTGGAAGAGTTCTTCGACCGTGCAGGGCTTCATGGCAAGACCACCTACGACCCGAAGGCAGGAAAGCCTTTCCTTCATCCGGGACGTCAGGCAAACATTGTATATGAAGGTCAGACAGTGGGTTATCTGGGGGAACTTCATCCCCAGGTAGCAGACAATTATGAGATCGGTGAGAGAGCATATGTGGCAGTGCTGGATATGCCGCTGATCGTGGAGAAAGCGACCTTTGACCGCAAATATACCGGAATTGCCCGTTTCCCGGCGGTGACCAGGGATTTGAGCATGGTGGTTCCGAGAGAGATTCTTGCCGGAGAGATCGAAGCCATGATCGTCCAGAGAGGCGGAAAGATTTTGGAGAGCTGCCAGCTGTTCGATGTTTACGAAGGAAGCCAGATCAAGAAAGGCTTCAAATCCATGGCATACTCCCTGGTATTCCGTGCAAATGACAAGACGCTGGAGGAGACAGAGATCTCTGCAGCAATGAAGAAGATCTTAAATGGTCTGTCCTCCATGGGAATCGAGCTGCGTCAGTGATGGGAAACTCAATGAACATCTATGTGGTGAGACATGGAAAGACGGACTGGAATACGGTGAAACGGCTTCAGGGGCGCTCCGATACGGATCTGAACCAGGAAGGCATAGAAGCTGCCATCAGAACGGGAGAAGCCTTGAAGGACATCCCCTTTGACATTGCCTTCACAAGTCCCCTGAAGCGGGCAAAAGAGACGGCAGAGCTGATCCTCCAAAGCCGCCAGGTGCCGGTCATCGAGGATGAACGGATCATTGAGATCAGCTTCGGAGAGTACGAGGGGCTGATCTCGGATCCAAAGCATTATGAGATTCCGGACAAGGAATTCCGGAATTTCTTCGAACATCCGGAAAACTATCATACCCCTCCGGGAGGGGAGAGTCTGACAGAGCTGGGAGAACGGACAAAAGATTTTATGGAAGACATCATGTCCAGAAAGGAACTTTCCGGAAAAACCATTCTGGTGGCAAGCCATGGCTGCGCCACCAGAGGAATCCTAAACAGCATCCGGACGTTTTCTATAGAGGATTTCTGGCACGGGGGCGTTCCGAAGAACTGCAGCGTAGCGCTGATTGAGGTGAAGGACGGAATCCCCAGGCTGGTCTTTGAAGATAAAGTGTTCGAGAGAGAAACGGGTCTTTGAGGACAACATGTTTGAAGGAGAATTCAAGATGAAGACATCTGATTTTTATTATGATCTGCCTGAGGAGCTGATTGCCCAGGATCCGTTGGAGGATCGTTCCTCCTCAAGGCTGATGGTGCTGGACAGGAAGACGGGAGAGGTGGAGCACCATATTTTTAAAGAGGTGATCGATTACCTGAATCCCGGAGACTGCCTGGTCATCAATGATACAAAGGTGATCCCGGCAAGGCTGTTCGGCATCAAGGAGGGAACCGAGGCAAAGATCGAGGTACTCCTCCTGAAAAGGCGGGAAAACAACGTCTGGGAAACACTGGTAAAACCAGGAAAGAAAGCCAGAGTGGGCGCCAGGATTTCCTTTGGCGGCGGGCTGCTGAAAGGGGAGGTCATCGACGTGGTGGAGGAAGGAAACCGCCTGATCCAGTTTTCCTATGAGGGAATCTTTGAGGAGATTCTGGATCAGTTGGGACAGATGCCCTTGCCGCCCTATATCACCCATCAGCTGAAGGACAAGAACCGCTACCAGACCGTCTACGCGAAGCATGAAGGCTCTGCAGCAGCTCCCACGGCAGGGCTCCATTTCACCCCGGAGCTTCTGAAAGCGATCGAGGAAAAAGGAGTGAACATTGCCCACGTCACCCTGCATGTGGGGCTTGGGACCTTCCGTCCTGTAAAAGTGGAGGATGTGACGCAGCACCACATGCACTCGGAATTCTATGTGGTGGAAGAAAGCCAGGCAGCGCTTGTCAATGAGACGAAGCGAAACGGCGGCAAGATTGTTGCCGTGGGGACGACCAGCTTAAGAACGCTGGAATCCGCGGCGGGAGAGGATGGACTGCTTCAGGCAAAGAGCGGATGGACGGATATTTTCATCTATCCCGGATATCAGTTCAAGATCATAGACCGCCTGATCACCAATTTCCATCTGCCGGAATCCACACTGATCATGCTGGTTTCCGCCCTGGCGGGAAAAGAACATATTATGGCAGCCTATGAGGAGGCTGTGAAGGAGAGGTATCGCTTCTTTAGCTTTGGGGATGCGATGTTTATCGTTTAACACCGTTTTCTAACATTTGTTGGGTTACGGGAATGAGAAAAGGACAGTGAAAGACCTGTCCTTTTTTGATGCCGTTAATGATCCTGCGGGTTCTGATATATAAATTTGTGTGTCAGCCCGTTCTTGAAAACGATGGAGGAAACCCGTCCGTCCACCATATAAACGGAATCCAGAATTGTGTCCGTGTAGGTTTTGAGGATCTCCGGCGATACGTTGGCGGCAAGGTTTTTGAAATAAATATATTCTTTATTCTGCAATTCTTTCTGGATGAGAAGGTGGCTTGCCTGTCTGATGAAATCTTCATCCGAGAGAATAGAATCTGAATTTCTTGTGATCATTCCAAGCTGGGCGTTAATATCGTCAAGGCGTTTGGAGATGTCTGTCTTTCTCAAAATAAAATCCTTTTCAGATATGGCATTGTCCGAATACAAATATAAATCCTGGAGCCGCTGCATGGCACGTTCCTGTTTTCCTTTCTCTTTTCTGAGTGCGCTGAGTTCCGGATTTACGGCGGCGCGCTTCTTTCGTGGCTTTTTGATGGAGAACACGAAAGAATTATCTGAACCGTATCTGGACAGGAGGTTAAAGAAATCATTCAGCCCGTCCTGCTCAATATGGGAAACGTCCGAGAAAGTGCTGCCATAAAGAAGGCGCCCTTCCAATTCTTCCGGCGTGTGGATTTTGGAGAAGGTTTTCTTCGCATTGAGCATATTCAGGATATAGTTGATAACAAATTCCCCTATGATGAGATCATTGACCGCCGGATTATCGCACTCGTTGGATTTCCTCTTCATCGGGCAAGAGTATACGGAAGTGCGGTAGCCGTCAGCATGTTTTCTTCCCGGGGTGGCCGTCAGCTTATTTCCGCATTTCCCACAGAATACAATGCCGGAAAAGATGTGGATGTTTGCGCGTTTGCATTGTTTCCCGACAGAATTTTTCTGTCTGCTGTTTTCTTCGAGGATGGAAAGCATCTTTTCATGCTCTTCAAGTGTGAAGATTGCCGGGTGGTGATCCGGTATCATTACCCACTCATCTTCCGGATTGATGGTTCTGTTCTCAGTACCTTTGTATCGGTTGTACCTGTAGATCCCTGCATAAAACGGACTGGACGCAATGATCCATACCGCTGTAGGTGTCCAGGCTACGCCCGCCCGTGTGACATGTCCGGCGGCGTTGAGCATCCTGGCGGTGCCGGTAAGGGATCTGTTCTTGATATAATCATCTTTCAGCATCCGGCACACAGAGGCTTCATCTTCCCGGATGGAGAAAGTCATGCTGTCCGGATCATAGTCATATCCGAAGGGGATTCTCCCGCCATTCCATAATCCGTTGTTTGCCCTGGAGATCATTGTCGCTGTGACACGCTCAGAAGTCATGTTTCGTTCCAGTTCCGCAAACACGAGGATGATTTTGAGCATAGCCTCACCGATTGCGGTTGAGGTATCAAACTGCTCATTTTTGCTCACGAAGGTAACTCGGAGCGATTGAAGTTCTTCATACATTTCTGCGAAATCAAGGAGATTTCTTGAAATCCTGTCGATTTTCCATACCAGAACATGGGTAAACTCACCGTTGCGTATCCTGCGCATCATATCCTGAAAAGCAGGCCGGTCCGTATTCTTCCCGGAATATCCTGCATCCTCAAAGATTTCATAATTGTCTGTACCGAGGATAAGACTGCAATACGCGATGAGGTCTTTCCTCTGCATGGGGAGAGAGTCTTTATCAACCTGATATGAGGTTGATACACGGAGATAGATTGCGACCTTAGTCTGCCGTGTGGAAGCGTTCTGGATGGATTTTAGAGCCTTTTTTCTTGCCATGATAAATTCCTCACTTGCATAAAGAAAGCCCCTGCACGGGGCTGTCCTTAAATGATATGCGGTACATATTTATTGAGTGCCGCCCATACGATTTGCCTGTCCTCTTTCGATGCGAGCTGGTAACAGGCGAGAAGCCGTTGGAGTTCCAGAATGAAAGCATCCTGTTCCGGGATGTTGGGGTTCTGGGGTGTGATGGTGATCGGTTCAGACATCTGCATTCCCTCCATTTCTGCATTTCCGGCGATAGGTGAAGTATTCCGCCGATATTATGCTTTCTTGGTGTCAGTATATTTTTCAGGAACAATCATATGGGTACGAAGGAAATCCTTGCACATCTGCTGACGGTCAGCAGGGATGTGGGAAATGATCTCTACCCACTCATCATCAACAGGTGGCTCATTATTCTGAGTTTCCGAGTATGGAGCCTGACCTTTGCCGTAGATAAGTTCGTCTGTACTGATATGGAGA
>DVFT01000155.1 GCA_018713105.1 Candidatus Limivivens merdigallinarum
ATACAGAATAGGACGGTCAGCGCGCCCGAAGGCTTGCGTCTCCAGGTCCAGAAAGAGGACATCCTCCTCCCGGTATCCGTCAGGCAGCGGGCAGGGAAGCTGATGGAAAAGGTGAGTTTCTTGTATGGTCATGGGAGACTCCTTTCTAGTGATCAGGTAGTAATGTTTTTATTATAGCATATCTCGCGCCGGCAGCCAAATTGCTTTGGACCATCCGTCCATGGCGGCAGCCCGCGAAATTATAAAAAAGGAAGGTATAGATATGGCAAGATTTACGTTTAAGGGCGGAATTCATCCGAATGACGGGAAAGCCTTGTCAAAGGACAAGCCCATCCGACAGGTATTGCCGAAGGGAGAATTGGTATATCCCCTCTCCCAGCACATTGGAGCGCCGGCTCATCCGGTGGTGGAAAAAGGCGATCGGGTCCTGGCAGGCCAAAGGATCGCAGAGGCTACAGGCTTCGTCTCGGCGAATATTCATGCATCGGTCTCCGGCACCGTGAAGGGGATTGAGAAGAGGCTGACGGTAACCGGGACCATGGCAGATGCCATTGTCATTGAAAATGACGGATTATACGAGGAGATAGAATGGCCCAAGAGAAAGCCCCTTGAGGAGATGACTTCCCAGGAGATTATCGATATTGTCAAGGAGGCGGGAATTGTGGGAATGGGTGGAGCCGGATTCCCCACCCATGTGAAGCTTTCCCCAAAGGAGCCGGAGAAGATTGACTATGTGATTGCTAACTGCGCGGAATGTGAGCCTTATCTCACGTCCGACTACCGCAGGATGATGGAAAATCCGGAGCTGGTCGTAGGAGGGCTACGGGCGGCTGTCAAAATTTTCCCCAATGCAAAGGGGATCATCGCGGTGGAGGACAACAAAAAAGACGCCATCCAGCTTCTGAAGGAGGCGGCAAAGGATGATCCCAATATCCAGGTAGTCTCCCTGAAGACGAAATATCCACAGGGAGCTGAGCGTATGCTGATCTATGCGGTGACAGGCAGGAAGATCAATTCCTCCATGCTGCCGGCAGACGCAGGATGCGTCGTGAACAACTGCGATACGATCGTGGCGATCTACCGCGCGGTTTATGAGGGAAAACCCCTGATGCACCGGATTGTGACCGTTACGGGGGATGCAGTGGCAGATCCTCAGAACTTCCATGTCTGCACAGGGACAAATTACCGGGAACTGATCGACGAAGCCGGAGGCTTTAAGCAGGAACCGGAGAAGATCGTATCCGGCGGTCCGATGATGGGATTTGCACTCTACAACCTGGACGTGCCGGTGACCAAGACCTCGTCGGCGCTTCTCTGCATGACCAAGGATGAGGTGTCAGAGTATGAGGAGACTGCCTGCATCAACTGCGGACGCTGCGTGGAGGTCTGTCCGGAACATCTGATTCCTTCCCATCTGGCGGATTATGCCAACCGCCACCAGGAAGACCGCTTTGAGAAGGCAAATGGAATGGAGTGCTGCGAGTGCGGATGCTGCAGTTTCATCTGTCCCGCAAGGAGGCAGCTTACCCAGTCCATCAAGTCCATGCGCAAGATTGTGCTTGCCAACCGGAGAAAGAAGTAGGAGGAAGGAAAAATGGAAAAAATGCGGAAGGTTTCTTCCAATCCTCATATCCGTTCCAGGATGAGGACGGGAAACATAATGTTTTTGGTAGTCATTGCCCTGCTGCCGGCAACCCTGTTTGGAATCTGGCATTTCGGGGTTGACGCCCTGAAGGTGATCGTCATCTCTGTGGCGGCGGCAGTGCTTTCAGAATATATTTTCGAAAAATGTATGCACCGGAAAAATACCATCGGCGATTTCAGCGCAGCAGTGACAGGACTTTTGCTGGCACTGAACCTGCCTTCGACGGTTCCATGGTGGCTGCCCATTATTGGAAGCGTGTTTGCCATCATCATCGTCAAGCAGCTGTTCGGAGGAATCGGTCAGAACTTCATGAATCCGGCGCTGGCTGCCAGATGCTTTCTTTTGATTTCCTTTACAGGAAGAATGACAAACTTTGCCTACGACGGCGTCTCGGGTGCTACGCCTCTGGCTGCCCTGAAGGCAGGGGAAGCCGTGAATATCTGGGATATGTTCCTGGGAAATACAGCCGGAACCATCGGAGAGACCTCTGTGGTTGCCCTGGTGATCGGAGCGATCATCCTGATCTGGTTTGAGGTCATCGATCTTCGGATTCCGGCTTCCTATCTTTTGAGCTTTTCCGCCTTTGTCCTGCTGTTTGGAGGACAGGGGGCAAACATGCAGTTTTTGGCGGCGCATCTGTGCGGCGGCGGTCTGATGCTTGGGGCGTTTTTTATGGCGACGGATTATGTCACTTCCCCGATTACGAAGAGCGGTCAGATCATATACGGAATCATCCTGGGGCTTCTCACCGGGCTGTTCCGAATCATGGGGAATTCTGCGGAAGGGGTATCCTATGCCATTATTATTGGAAACCTCCTGGTTCCGCTGATTGAAAAGCTGACGCCTCCCACTGCCTTTGGCAAGGAGCCATTCTGGAAAAGGAGGAAGGAAGCATGAGCAAAATTATTAAAAATGCATTGATCCTGATGGCGATCACTCTGGTAGCGGGGCTCGCCCTGGGTTTTGTCTATGATATTACCAAGGAACCCATCGCTGAACAGGAACAGAAAGCCAAGGCGGAAGCCTACGAAGCGGTCTTTCCTGATGCGGCGACGCTGGAGACCATACCGGAGATCGAGGATGTGACGGCGGATGCCAGGGAGGTTCTGGACGCCAAGGGGCTTACCCAGGAGGACATCCTGGAGGTAATGCTTGCCAAGGATGACGCGGGCAATACGCTGGGCGTAGTCATGAACATCACCACCCATGAGGGATATGGCGGAGATATCAATTTTTCCATGGGCATCCAGAAGGATGGAACCGTGAACGGAATCCAGATCCTCTCCATCAGTGAGACGGCAGGGCTTGGCATGAAGGCGGCAGAGGAAGACTTTTACGGTCAGTATGCCGGGAAAAAGGTGGATTCCTTCAACTATACCAAGACAGGTGCGTCTGCGGACAATGAGATCAATGCCATCAGCGGCGCCACCATCACCACCAACGCTGTGACGAATGGCGTCAATGCGGGAATTTATTACTATCAGAGTCTGATGGAAGGGGGAATTTTGGATGAATAAGGTGACCGAACGCCTTTACAACGGATTAGTCAAAGAGAATCCTACCTTTGTCCTTATGCTGGGAATGTGCCCGACGCTGGCAGTCACCACGTCGGCAATCAATGGAATCGGAATGGGGCTTACCACCACGGTGATCCTTACCATGTCAAACCTCATGATTTCGGCACTTCGGAAGATCATTCCGGACGGAGTCCGGATGCCGGCGTTCATTGTGGTTGTGGCATCCTTCGTGACAATCGTGCAGTTTCTCCTGCAGGGTTATATCCCAAGTCTTTATGACGCTCTGGGAATCTATATTCCTCTGATCGTGGTTAATTGTATCATCCTGGGAAGGGCGGAAGCTTACGCTTCCAAGAATCCGGTTATCCCCTCCATCTTTGACGGTGTGGGAATGGGTCTTGGATTTACCATTGGGCTGACCTCCATTGGAGCTGTGAGGGAGCTGATCGGTTCCGGAACTCTCTTTGGTTTTCAGGTGATGCCGGATATTTATGAACCGATTACGATTTTCGTACTGGCGCCGGGAGCTTTCCTGGTTTTGAGCATGCTGGTGGCTTTGCTGAACCGGATCAAGAGAAAGTCAGCGGAAAAAGGAAAAGAGATCAGGCTTGGCGGAGGCTGCGGAGAAGGCTGTGCGTCTTGTGGCATGTGCCAGAGCTGTGAAAAAGGAGGGAAGGAAGCATGAGCGAATTACTGATGATCGCCATCGGCACGGCATTTATCAACAACGTGGTTTTGAGCCAGTTTTTGGGGCTTTGTCCTTTCTTAGGCGTCTCCAAGAAGATGGATACGGCTGCGGGAATGGGAGCGGCAGTTATTTTCGTTATTACCATCTCTTCCCTGATCACGGGAGCAATCTACCAGTTTATCCTGGTACCCCTTGACGTCACCTATCTTCAGACCATCGTCTTTATCTTGGTGATTGCCGCGTTGGTTCAGTTTGTGGAGATGGTACTGAAAAAAATCAGTCCGGCGCTCTACCAGGCTCTGGGTGTGTACCTTCCCCTGATCACTACCAACTGTGCAGTGCTCGGCGTAGCGTTGCTCAATGTCCAGAACGGCTACAACATTCTGGAAGGCGTAGTCAACGGATTTGCGACCGCCTTCGGCTTTACCGTAGCGATTGTCCTGATGGCCGGAATCCGTGAGAAGATCGAGTACAATGATGTGCCGGAGTCCTTCAAGGGATCCCCTATCGTACTGTTGACGGCGTGCCTGATGGCAATAGCCTTTTTCGGTTTTTCAGGTCTGAAGTAGGAGGAGGGATATTGTGACAGGAATATTGTTAGCGGCTGCTCTGGTGGGCGGTACCGGGCTTCTGCTGGGCTTGTTTTTGGGTCTGGCGGACAAGAAATTTAAAGTAGAAGTGGATGAAAAGGAACTGGCGATCCGGGATGTGCTTCCCGGGAACAACTGTGGAGGCTGCGGCTATGCGGGCTGTGATGCCCTGGCAAAGGCGATCGCTTCAGGCGAGGCTCCGGCAGGCGCCTGCCCGGTGGGCGGAGCTCCTGTGGCGGAGAAAGTCGGCGCCATCATGGGCGTGGAGGCGGAAGCAGGCGTCCGTATGGCTGCCTTTGTGAAATGCGCTGGCGACTGTGAAAAGACAAAGGTGCAGTATGAATACACCGGAGTAAAGGACTGCAGCATGATGGCATTCGTACCGGCAGGAGGGGCAAAATCCTGCGCCTATGGCTGTCTCGGATACGGAAGCTGTGTGAAGGCATGTCCCTTTGACGCCATCCATATCGTGAAAGGTATAGCCAAAGTGGACAAGGAACAGTGCAAGGCGTGCGGCAAGTGCGTGGAGGCATGTCCGAGAAATCTGATTGAGCTTGTGCCCTATGAGCAGGAGTTTCTGGTGCAGTGTTCTTCTAAGGACAAAGGAAAAGCCGTCATGCAGGCGTGCGAGGTGGGCTGTATCGGCTGCCGGAAATGTGAGAAGACCTGTGAGCACGGAGCCGTCTCCGTGAACGACAATCTGGCGCACATCGATCCGGAAAAGTGCGTGGGCTGCGGCAAATGTGCAGAAGCCTGTCCCAAGAAGATCATCACAGGCAGGAAAGAAGAAACGCTGTAAAGCCCGATTGCAGGGAGGAGGAGCAAGATGAAAAAGAAAAGCAGAACTTGGTGGAAAAAGGCAGCAGCCGTCCTGGTTTTGACGGTTGTGTGTATGCTGGGGGCGAAGGGCGGAAGCGTCGAGGCGGCAACGGTAAAGTATGCTTCGGAGCTTAAGAGAAATGGCACCAACGTTACCTATCAGATCGGCAGCCATCGCTACTATGCCAAATACAGTGAACGGGGAAAGAGCGCCCTCTATGAGGTGAAAAATGGGAAACGGACCAGGATCGCCCAGGCTTCCCGCTACTTTCAGTTCCAGGCGATGGCAGAGTATGGAAATTATCTCTATTATACCCTGAACGACGGTTCCGGCGGCTGTGACCTCTACCGGTATAACAGGAAAACCAAGAAAAAAGCCCTGGTGCGCAGAAGCGTGCGGACCATGCTGATCGTGAAAGGAAAGCTGATTACCAATGGCTTTGCTACGGATGTCAGCGCCGTGCCGATCTATGTCAGCAGGCTGGACGGCAAGAAGGCAAAACGCATCGCGAAAAACAGCGATCAGGCAAAGATGAAGGTATATGGAAACCGGATCTACTATATTGAGAAAACCTTCAATTCCAACCATACCAAAAGCACCCAGCGGCTGGTGAGCAGGACCTTGACTGGAGGTAAGCGGAAGGTTTACGGGAAAGCCATCAAAAGCCCGGCTTCCATTTGCTATTTCGACAATCAGTATCTGATCTATTCCACCGGGACTTATTCCTCTGGAACGAAGTATTATCAGCTGAACCTTAAGAACAACAAGAAGAGAAGGATTTATCCTTCTTCCGATACCATCAACGAATGGTATGACCAATATTACTATTGATGTGGGATCCACAGGAGTACTTTTTCTCCTGTGGATTTTTTCGTGGGAAGCCTGGAAAGCAGCACACATTTGGCACCGCCTCAAGGGGAGATCAGAGCAGCTGGGAACTGAGAAAAGGTTTGACAATCAAAATAAATGTGATAGAATGACTGTCGGACATCTGCGGGCTATCCGGAAATCGGAATGCCCGGTCAATATCGAGGTAAGAGAGGTAACATCATGAAGAAGAGGACAAAAATTATTTTGGCAGCTGTTCTCGTCCTGCTGCTCCTTGTGGCTGCGGCAGCCGGAGTGGGCAATTATTTCGTGAATTTCGCCCTGGTGAGAGCGGAGGAAGGGACAGAGAAAAATGTGGCTCCGGAAGCAGCCACCACGGATGAAGTACAGCAGACGGTGGAGGAGAACAATGAGAGGATCGCCAGACACACAGAGGAATGGCTTTCCAAAGCGGAGAAGGAGACAGCTTCCATCACCTCCGAGGACGGGCTGAAACTCGTGGCAGACAAGTATTACGGGGACAGAGACAGTCACAAATGGGCGCTTCTGATCCACGGCTACGGCGGAAACCGATCCGGGATGCAGAACATCGGCGCCTATTATCTGGAGCAGGGATATAACCTCCTGATGCCGGATATGCGCGCCCACGGGGAGAGTGAAGGAACCTTTATCGGCATGGGCTGGCTGGACAGGCTGGACGTCCTTCAGTGGCTGAACCTCATTGTGAGCGAGGATGAGGAGGCAGAGATCGTCCTCCACGGCGTTTCCATGGGCGGGGCGACGGTGATGATGGTCTCCGGAGAACAGCTCCCCTCCCAGGTAAAAGCGATCGTGGAGGACTGCGGCTATACCTCCGTTTGGGATATTTTTTCCGATGAGTTGGACGCCCTGTTCCATCTGCCGTCCTTCCCGCTTTTGGATCTCTGCAATCTGGTGGGCAGGATCCGTGCCGGTTATGATTTCAAGGAAGCCTCCGCGCTGGAGCAGGTTCAGAAAAGCACGACACCTATGCTGTTTATCCACGGAAGCGAGGACAATTTTGTCCACACAGATATGGTGTATGAGCTGTACGAGGCGGCACAGTGTGAGAAGGAGCTTCTGGTGGTGGAGGGAGCCGGGCACGGCGAGTCCTACAACCTGGATCCGGAACTGTACTTTGAAACGGTCTTTGGGTTCCTTGAGAACTATATTTGACAAAAAAACTTGCAAATAGCACTGGATTTTTTTGTCGTTTTATGAGAAAATGTATCTAAGTACGGCATGGCGGTGAGAAGCGCCTGCCCTACCCAGAAAGTATTTATCTCGAAAGGAGTCTTACAATGATTTATTCACGTGAAGTAGAAGAAATGTGCCCAGTTGCACAGGGTGTTCATCATGGCGCTGCTCCAATCCCGGAAGAAGCAAAATGGGTACAGGCCAAAGAAGTAAAAGATATTTCCGGTCTGACACACGGTGTAGGCTGGTGTGCTCCTCAGCAGGGTGCCTGCAAGCTGACCCTGAACGTAAAGGAAGGGATCATCCAGGAGGCGCTGGTTGAGACGATCGGATGTTCAGGTATGACTCATTCTGCTGCTATGGCTTCTGAGATTCTTCCGGGCCTGACCGTTATGGAAGCTCTGAACACAGACCTGGTATGCGACGCAATCAACACCGCCATGAGAGAGCTGTTCCTCCAGATTGTTTACGGAAGAAGCCAGAGTGCCTTCTCTGAGGATGGTCTGCCGGTAGGCGCTGGCCTTGAGGATCTTGGAAAAGGTCTCCGTTCTCAGGTTGGAACCATGTATGGTACTCTGAAGAAAGGTCCTCGTTATCTGGAAATGGCAGAGGGTTATGTAACTGGTATCGCTTTGGATGCAGACGATATGATCATCGGTTATCAGTTCGTAAGTCTTGGCAAAATGACAGACTTCATTAAGAAGGGCGACGATCCCAACACTGCATGGGAGAAAGCAAAAGGTCAGTACGGCCGTGTAGCTGACGCTGTTAAGATCATCGACCCGCGTAAAGAATAATTGAAGGAGGAAACAAAAAAATGGCTTTATTTGAATCATATGAGAGACGAATTGACAAGATCAATTCCGTTTTAAATAGTTATGGAATTGCTTCCCTGGAAGAGGCTGAGAAAATTACGAAGGATGCCGGTCTGGACGTATACAATCAGATCAAAGGCATTCAGCCGATCTGCTTCGAGAATGCATGCTGGGCATACATCACCGGCGCAGCAATCGCCATCAAGAAAGGCTGCAGAAAAGCAGCAGACGCAGCAGCAGCCATCGGAGAAGGTCTTCAGGCTTTCTGTATCCCGGGTTCTGTAGCTGATACCCGTAAAGTAGGTCTTGGACATGGAAACTTAGGCAAAATGCTTCTGGAAGAGGAGACCGAGTGCTTCTGTTTCCTGGCTGGCCATGAGTCCTTCGCAGCAGCAGAGGGCGCAATCGGTATCGCAGAGAAGGCAAACAAAGTTCGTCAGAAACCGCTCCGCGTTATCCTGAATGGTCTTGGCAAAGACGCTGCTCAGATCATCTCCAGAATCAACGGTTTCACCTATGTGGAGACTGAGTACGATCCGTACACCAACGAAGTAAAGGAAGTATTCCGCAAGGCTTACTCCGAGGGTCTCCGTGCAAAGGTTAACTGCTACGGCGCCAACAGCGTTCAGGAAGGTGTTGCGATCATGTGGAAGGAAAACGTAGATGTTTCCATCACCGGAAACTCCACCAACCCGACCCGTTTCCAGCATCCGGTAGCAGGTACTTACAAGAAAGAGCGCCTGGAAGCAGGCAAGAAATACTTCTCTGTAGCATCCGGCGGCGGTACAGGACGTACCCTGCATCCGGACAACATGGCAGCAGGTCCGGCTTCCTACGGTATGACCGATACCCTGGGACGTATGCACTCTGACGCTCAGTTCGCAGGTTCCTCCTCTGTTCCGGCTCACGTTGAGATGATGGGTCTGATCGGTGCAGGAAACAACCCGATGGTTGGTATGACTGTTGCTGTTGCAGTAAGCATCGAAGAGGCTGCAAAAGCTGGCAAATTCTAAGTAAAAACCGCATAAAACGGACATTTTTGGAGCCTTCGGGGATTTTCCCGAAGGCTTCTTTTTTCACTGTGCATGTTTTTTATTTTACGAGACAACGATCTGAAGCCAGCCATCGTTTTACCTCATCCACACGGACCTTTGCTGCCTTTGCAATATCTTCAATGGAGATTTCCATATTGGCAAGGGAAACCGCCATATCTTTTTTGGCTTCTAATTCGCCTTCCTGGCGACCCTCCCGTAGACCTTTTTCCCGTCCTTTCTGTTCGATTCTGCCTAAAACGTCACATATATTACGGATACCTCCTTGCCCAGAGCATGCAGTTGGAAAAACGGAGCCAGTTCACGAAACAGACGGACATGTAATCTCAACAAGCTGTTCAATAAACCGGTGCAGGAGTTTTGCCTGCTTGTTATCCGCTGCTTTATAGTAAACCTCTTTCCCTTCCCGGCGGCTTGTGATCAGACCGCCAAAACGTAGTTGCTTCAAGTGATGGGATACTGCGGGGCTGCTCATCTCCATCAGGGCTGCAATATTGATCACGCATTCTTCGCAGTGGCACAAAAGCCAGAAAATACGGATGCGGTTTCCATCCCCCAGCTGCTTAAAAATTGCTGCAACCGCCTGACAATCCTCTGAGGACGGCATGTTTGATAATACAGATGAACTCTCATGACCATGGTCATGAGGAAGATGTTGATCCACAAATCACTCCTCCTTTCAAGAGTATCTTACCACAATCGATAGTTTGTCTCTACTTTCTTTTTGTGCGCGCTGCAGGATTTTTGATAAAAATAGGAAACAGTATTGACTTGGATCAAGGAAAGTGCTATTATAAAACAAACGATTTAAAATATGTTTAATCGTTAAAATAATAAAATAGAGAGGATGCTGAACATGAAGAAGAGTTATAAGATTGATGTGGATTGTGCCAACTGCGCCAACAAAATGGAAGCCGTTGCAAAACATACGGCAGGTGTCAAGGATGCCAGCGTGAATTTTATGATGCTGAAGATGAATGTGGAGTTTGAAGAGGGGAAGAATCCAAAGGAAGTAATGCAGGAGGTCCGCAAAAACTGCAAAAAAGTGGAAGACGACTGTGAGGTTTATATTTAAAACTCAGTAAAAGGAAACACCCGGAAAGTCCAGCTGTCTGACCGGGTGCTTCATAGAGGAGGACGAACATGAACAGGAAACAGAAAAAAATGCTTGCCCGTATCCTGCTTGCAGCGTTCTTGCTGGTGGCTTTCAATTTTGCCCCAGCGGAAGGCTGGATACGGTTTGTACTTTATCTGATCCCCTATCTGGTGATCGGATATGATATTCTTTTGAAAGCCCTGAAGGGAATCAAAAACCGCCAGGTATTTGACGAAAGCTTCCTGATGGCGGTAGCCACCATTGGCGCCATCGCACTGGCTATCTATGAAAAAAGCGGGGATTATACGGAAGCCGTTGCCGTTATGCTGTTTTACCAGATCGGCGAGTGGTTCCAGAGCTACGCGGTTGGGAAAAGCCGCCGCAACATCAGCGAGCTGATGGATATTCGCCCGGACTATGCCAATGTGGAGCGGAATGGGAAACTGGAGAAGGTGGATCCCGATGAGGTGGGGATCGGCAGCGTCATCGTGGTGCAGCCGGGAGAAAAAGTGCCCATCGACGGTGTAGTCGTGGAAGGAACTTCTTCCCTGAATACCAGCGCACTGACCGGAGAGAGCCTTCCAAGGGACACAAAAACGGGAGACGAGATCATCAGCGGCTGCATCAATATGACGGGGGTGCTGAAGATCCAGACCACGAAAGAATTTGGGGAATCTACCGTATCTAAAATTCTGGACCTGGTAGAAAACGCCAGTTCCAGGAAATCCAAGTCTGAAGATTTCATTTCCAGATTTGCCAGAGTTTATACACCGGCGGTCTGCTGTGCGGCTCTGGCGCTGGCTTTCCTGCCGCCTCTGGTACGGATGCTGGGAATGGGTCTGGCGCCTGAGTGGGAAAGCTGGATCTACCGGGCGCTTACCTTCCTGGTGATCAGCTGCCCCTGCGCCCTGGTGATCAGTATTCCCTTAAGCTTCTTTGCCGGGATCGGCGGCGCCAGCAAAGCGGGGGTGTTGGTGAAAGGTTCCAACTATCTGGAACTTCTTTCCCAGACGAAAATGGTAGTATTTGACAAGACCGGAACCCTGACCCAGGGAGTTTTTGAGGTAAATGGCGTCCACCATAATGAACTGGAGGATGCCGAGCTGATCGAATACGCGGCTCTGGCAGAGAGTGCATCCTCCCATCCTATCAGCAAGAGCCTGCAGAAAGCCTATGGAAAAGAACTGGACCGTTCCCGTGTGACGGATATTCAAGAGATCAGCGGGAATGGCGTGATTGCCACCGTCGATGGAAAAAGAGTAGCGGCAGGAAACGATAAGTTGATGGATCACATCGGCGTTCCTTATATTAGCTGCCATGCGACAGGAACCATCATCCATATGGCGATTGACGGAGCATATGCCGGGCATATCGTGATCTCCGATATTGTGAAGCCCCATTCCAGGGATGCGATCCAGGCACTGAAGAAAGCAGGCGTCCACAAAACCGTCATGCTCACAGGGGATGCCAAAAAGGTGGCAGACCAGGTGGCAGACGCGTTAGGTCTGGATGATGTGTACAGTGAACTGCTTCCTGCGGACAAAGTGGAAAAGGTGGAAGAACTCCTAAAGATCAAGCCGGAAAAGGCAAAGCTGGCTTTTGTAGGCGACGGGATCAATGACGCCCCGGTACTGGGACGGGCGGATATCGGGATTGCGATGGGAGCGATGGGGTCTGATGCGGCGATCGAGGCGGCGGACGTAGTGCTGATGGACGATGACCCCATGCAGATATCCAAAGCGATCAAAATTTCCAGGAAATGCCTGCGGATCGTATACCAGAACATCGTCGTTGCCATCGGCATCAAGCTGATCTGCCTGGTACTGGGAGCATTGGGGATTGCGAATATGTGGCTGGCAATCTTTGCGGATGTAGGCGTAATGATTATTGCAGTGCTGAATGCGATCCGTGCCCTGTTCGTTAAGAAACTATAGAGGATGCTGCATGGCTAGTGCGGTTTCTTAACGAATTGCCTGCTCTGTGAGAGAAAAAGCCCCGCCAATGTCAGGAGGGTTTCGGCAGCCGTCATCCAGGTAAACGGTTCGTGCAGGATCAAGACGGAAGCCGTCACCGTGATGACGGGAACCAAAAAGAGAATGTTCAGCAGGCAGCTTAGGTTCACAAAGTGTCCAAGGTCCAGCCTGAAATCGAACAAAAACAATGCCAGGATCGTGTGGCAGCCAAATTCACTGATCTTCCTGGTCAAAATGGAATAGCATGCCCACAGGAATGCAGCCAGAAGCGCCAGCAAGCAGGCCGCCCAGAGGATTCAGCTGCAGGGCAGAATTTTCCAGCAGATAATAAAGGCATATCCCACATAAGCCGGCAGATGCATAAATCTATTGACGAAAGGAAGAGAACGCAGTAAGATATTCGAAGAAAAAAATTAAAGTGGAGGGATGGGTGTTGAAAAAGAACAAGTATGAGATAGACATGTGTAACGGGTCCATCATGGACAAGCTGATTTCTTTTTCGCTGCCATTAATGCTTTCGAGTATCTTGCAGCTGATGTTCAATGCGGTGGATATCATCGTGGTAGGACGGTTCACCGGCAGCCAGGCGCTGGCGGCGGTTGGATCTACCACGGCGCTGATCAGTATCTTCACCAACCTGTTTATCGGGGTTTCCCTGGGAGCTAATGTGCTGGCGGCTGGATATTATGCGTCCGGCAAGGATCGGGAGATGTCGGAGGCAGTACATACCGCGATCACGCTGGCTCTCATCAGCGGGATCCTCATGGCGTTCGTGGGATTGGGAATGTCCAGGCCGGCTTTGGAGCTTATGGGGACTCCGGGTGATGTGATCGACCAGTCCGTGGTGTATATGCGGATTTATTTTCTGGGAATGCCGTTCTTTATGCTGTACAATTACGGCGCGGCAATCTTAAGGGCTGTGGGGGATACCAAGAGACCGCTGGTATTTCTCTGCATAGCAGGGCTTGCCAACGTGGTGCTGGACTTGCTCCTGGTGATCGTGATTCCTCTGGGAGTGGCAGGCGTGGCGATCGGCACGGTGGCATCCCAGATGATCTCCTGTATCCTGGTGCTCCGCTGCCTCTATCTGACGGAAGGGAGCTACCAGCTCCGCTTTTCGAAGCTTTCGGTCAAAAAGGTATATCTGAAGCGGATTTTCCAGGTGGGGATCCCGGCGGGAATCCAGAGCACGGTCATCAATTTTTCCAATGCGCTTCTGCAGTCCTCTGTGAATTCCTTTGGTTCCACGGCGATGGCAGGGTATACGGCAGCCAACAACATCCTGGGCTTTCTGTACGCAGCCATCAATGCGGTCACCCAGGCATGCATGAGCTTTACCAGCCAAAATTACAGCGTGGGAAAACAGAAGAGGATGGACCGGGTACTGCTGGACTGCATGATTTTATCCGTCTGTGCGGCGGGAATCATTGGGGTGGGAGCCTACGTGTTCGGCTCTCAGATCTTAAGAATCTATACTTCCGAGGAAGAAGTGATTCAGTGCGGACTGGAAATCCTCTCTATCACCACGGTTCCCTATTTCCTCTGCGGTATCATGGATCTGATTCCAGGAGCTTTGCGCGGAATGGGACATTCCGCAGTGCCGATGATCCTGTCTATTATCGGGACGGTAGGTACCAGAATTCTCTGGATCTATGTGTTTTTTCCCCATCACAGATCCTTGTATTTCCTCTTTATCTCCTACCCAGGATCCTGGATCATCACCATTGTGATGCAGGCGGTATGCTTCTACTTTGTAAGAAGGATCTGTATCCGCCAGATTCGGGCAAGAACCATCATTTCATAGAGTCTGTTCACGACGGCTAGGGAAGCTCTCTTTCCTGGCCTATTTTCATGTTTTCGGGAAGAATAAGGAATTGTTTAAGGACTGTTTAACATATCCACAAGAAGCTATTAGAACTATGCGTTAGACTAACGGCAGAAACGAAAGAAAGAAGGGATTCGATGGAACGAGTAGTAATTATTCCGGCGCTGAATCCAGATGACAGGCTTCGGGATATTGTGGACAGAAACTGGAAACTGGAAAATCAGGTGATCCTGGTGGATGACGGCAGCGACCAGAAATATAGGGCTTTTTTTCATGAATTGGAGGAGAAATGCATTCTTCTGCGTCATGACAGAAATTTGGGAAAGGGTGCAGCCATCAAGACAGCACTCAAATTTATTAAGAAAGAGATTTGGGATTGCCGTGTGATCGGAGTAATGGATGCGGATGGGCAGCATCTCGCCGATGATATGGAAAGGCTTTTGATGAAAGCAGCGTCAAAGGCGGACGCCTTAATCTTAGGGAGCCGGACCATAGACAGGAAGGTACCACGGAAGTCAAGAGTCGGCAATCTGATCACGAGAAAAGTTTTCCAGATGGAAACAGGAACCAGGGTGTCTGATACCCAGACAGGTCTTCGTGCTTTTTCCTCCAGGCTGCTGGAAGTGATGCTTGATATACCCGGGGAGAGATATGAATACGAGATGAATGTACTGGTCACCTGTGCCAAAAGGAACATCCCCATCGTGGAAGTTCCCATCCGGACGATCTATCATGACAAGGACAACAGCTGTTCTCATTTCCGGAAGGTCAGGGATTCCATCAGGATTTACAGGGAGCTTCTGAAATTTTCCTTCGTCTCATTTTCCAGCTTCCTCTTGGATTACGTCCTGTTTATGATCCTGACCGTCCTTCTTCCGGGGACAGCATGGGGAATCCTGGCGGCGAATATAGCGGCAAGGCTGCTGAGCGGTACCTACAATTACACGTTCAACTGCCGGATTGTATTTCGGCGAAAACAGACGGCGAAAACAGCGGCTGACTATTTCCTTTTAGCAGTGGGGATTTTGGTTTTGAATAATATCCTGCTGCAGGGATTTACCCAGGGGCTTAGAATTCCAGTCTATCTGGCAAAGATCTTGACCGAGACATGCCTCTTTGTCACAAGCTGGCTGGTTCAGAAAAAATGGATTTTCCGGAAAAGAAATCTGGTAAGGCATTCCGCAATGAGAAAAAAAGCCCTGGCATTTACAGCAGACGTATTGGCTGCGGCGATTCTTCTCGGCGGAATCTATGGAGTAAACTATCTGATTCCTCAGAAGGGAGTGAGCGCCCAGGTGATGACGGCAAAGGCATCCGGCTCCAGCCAGGTCAAAGCCGGGGATCCCGAAAGTACAGAAGAAACCAATAGAACCGCAGAAACCGTAGAAACCACAGAAACAGCAGCATCGACAAGCAGCCAGGAACGGGCAACGTTTTTACAGGATATCATAGACAGTAATCCCAGCGGTCTGCCTACGACACACGTTTCCCTGGATGCCCAGGACTGGCATCAGAAGTTTGCGGACAAATTTACCGACCAGGTGGTCTCCACCGATACCTCCTATACCAGCCCGGATCTGTCCATTCACCTGACCTATGATTCCTATAAGACCAATAAATTGGACAAATCCGAAAACGGAAATCATGAGAAATACGGAACAGATATCTCCTATGTTCTGGCGGATATCTATGTGGGAGATATCACCTGTTTGCAGACTGCCTTTGCACAGAATACCTACGGTGTGGGGTATTCGGAAAAGCTTTCCGATATGTCGGCTAGGATGAAATCCGTGCTGGCGGTCAACGGATATGGAAACCTGCGTCCTGAACTGGGACGGCACCATGCAGATCTATAGCCCCCAGGAACTGGATACCCAAACGCTCATCGACAATGGAGCTTATCAGAGCTGGATTTTTGGCCCCAGTCTTTTGGACGAAAACGGCAAAGCAAAAACAGACTTCCAGACGTGGTCCTATATTGCAGAATCGCATCCAAGAACCGCTATTGGATACTATGAACCAGGACATTACTGCCTGTTGGTAGTGGACGGCAGACAGAAGACGTCCAGGGGAATGTTCCTGGATGAGATGGCAGGCCTTTTCGAACAATTAGGCTGCAAGGCAGCCTACAACTTGGATGGAGGGCACTGTTCTTTCATGACAAAGGACGCAAAAGTTGCAAACCATCCATATAAGCCGGAGCATACGATTCAGGACGGAATTTTTGTAATGGAGGGATTATTATGAGAGTAAAAAGAATGATCAAGCTGACGGCAGGGCACATCTCGGTAATCTGCAGCATGGCGCTTCTGGTCATCCAGATACTGGACTGGTACAATCCGTTTATGGATTTTATGGGGCATTCCATGTTCCTTCTCTTTTCTTTATGCGCGAGCGCCAGCATTCTCGCCGCTTTTGAACTATATGGGGAAACACCGTCTACTATAGAAGCACAAAAGCAGAAAGAAAAAAAGTTTAAGAATCATTTAAATCATTTACCTTAAAAGTTTAACATTGGCAGGTATGATGAAAAACAGAGAGTCGAAAGGGGACAGGAGGCGCAGAACATTGTCGATACGGAAAAAGATCATTCTTTCCAATCTGTTGATGATTTTGGTGCCGCTCCTGCTCCTTTGCCTTATGGGAGGCATATGGCTGAACACAGTGGGAAACCGGTACTGGAAACCCATCGAGGAGATGTATGAAGACAGAAACGGTGTGATTTCCGCACAGAATCTCATTTATGCCTATCAGGAGGAGCTATGGGATACCAACTGGGAGGTTCTGGAAAGCCAGGAGGATCAGGCAGTGGATGCAAAAGGGCTGCGGCAGTCCCCGGAGATGGTAAGACTGCAGAGGGAGCTGACGGGGCTGGGATACCATTTTACGGTTCTTCTGGATGAAAAACGGCTCTATTCCAATCTATCCGAGGAGGAATTCAGACAGGTAGAACAGCTGATCGGTCCCATCCAGGAGCAGGCGAAATCCATCAATGTAAGCAGTGACCGTGTTTCCGTTATTAAGTGCAGTTTTTATGAAGATGAAGAAGAATGTGCGATCATTGCAGTCAATATCGGTATGGATAATCCCCTGGGAAGCAAAAGCTATCTTCAGAGATATGTGCTGCCCTATGTCTGGATTTTTGGGCTTAGCATGATCCTGGTAGTCATTTTGGTCAATGTGTGCTGTTCCAAATGGATCAGCTCCCTAATACTTCCTCCCATGAAAGAGATCCGAAAGGGAATGCAGAAGGTCAAAAAAGGGGAGCTGGAAGGAAATATCCGGGTGCTACGGAACGATGAACTGGGAGAAGTGTGCAGCGAGTTCAACGAAATGCAGCTGTGGCTGAAGAAATCCAAAGAAGAACAGATGAAGTATGAAACCTACAGGCGGGAATTGATTTCCGGTGTCTCTCACGATCTTCGGACACCTCTGACAACGATCAAAGGCTATGTGGGAGGCATTCTGGATGGGATTGCCAATACAGAGGAAAAAAGAAGGAAATATCTGCTGGCAGTCCAGACACGTACCGCAGATCTGGAAAATCTGATCGACCAGCTTTCCTCCTATAATAGAATGGAAAACCATATGTTCCAATACAAAATGGAAGAGATGGCGCTTAAAAAAGCGGTGGAGGACTACCTGGAGGAAAATGAGGAGTTTATTGTGGAAAACAGGCTGATCGTCTCCTTGAAGGCAGACACGGACGGAACGATGAGGATGGATCAGAGGGCGTTCAAGAGAATTATGGACAATCTCTTCACCAACAGCATCCGTTACCGGGAAAAAGGACAAAGCCGGATCAGAATCATCCAGGGCTCACTGCAGCGAAGGCAGCGGTCTGGGACTTGCGATCGTAAAGAGGATCGGCCTGGATCATCACGGCATCGTGTATGCAAGGAACAGGGATGGATTGGAGATCTGTATGGAATTTCCGGAGAGCTAGAAAGGAAGGGCGAAATGGATAAGATACTGATCATTGAGGACGATGAATTGATCGCTGAATTGGAACGGGATTACCTTCTGTCAGAGGGGATGGAAGCGGATGTCAGCACCGACGGCAGGCGGGGGATGGAGCAGTTCAAGCAGGGACAATATGCGGCGGTCATCCTGGACCTGATGCTTCCGGGAAGAAATGGCTTTGAAATCTGCCGGGAAATCCGGAAGCAGTCAGATGTGCCCATCCTCTTAGTCACAGCCAGAAAAGAAGACATTGACAAGATCAAAGGGCTGAGATTAGGGGCGGATGATTATGTGGTAAAGCCCTTCAGCCCTGTGGAATTGGTCGCCAGGGTGAAAGCCCATATCCAGATCCACCGGAACCTGAAAGCAGGCAAAGACGAGGAAGTGATCCGGGCAGGAAGACTGGTCATCCATCCGGATTCCTATAAAGTGTACAAAGACAACCGAACCATTGAGCTGACAGGCAGGGAGTTTGAACTGCTGCTTTTTCTGGCGCGAAATCCCAACATTGTATTCTCAAAGGCGCGACTGTTTGACAATGTATGGGGAATGGATGCGGTGGGCGATGTCTCCACTGTAACGGTCCACATCAATAAGCTGCGTGAAAAAATTGAGGATGATCCTTCAGAACCGCAGATGATACGGACTGTTTGGGGCGTGGGATACCGGTTTGAAGCGGCAAAACCTGCCGCGACTTGCCTGTAGGTGTCTAACAACAGAAAGAGTTGAGAAGCGGAAGAATCTTGGCTATAATAGTGGTGTCAAAAAAAGACATCACTATTTTTTTGGGAGGAATAAGCGATGAAAGAATCCTTGGACAAAAAGGACAGTACCGAAGGCCTGCCGTTAAAAATCGGAGAGTGGCTTGGGACATACAGGGAGGTTGTGAAAACCTGCTTTGGAAGACGGATCTGGTTTTTGGGTCTCCAGGGGAGCTATGGAAGGGGAGAAGCTACGAAGGAGAGCGACATTGATGTGGTTTTGATCCTGGATAATCTTACAGGGGAAGATCTTATAAGCTATCGCCATCTGTTGGATACGATGCCGAACCGGGAGAAAATCTGCGGCTTTGTCTCCGGCAGAGAGGAATTGCTGGATTGGGAGCCTTCCGATTTGTTCCAGTTCTATTATGATACGACACCGATAGTCGGTTCCCTTGACAGTATTCTGGAGAAGATAAGAAGAGATGATATCTGGCGGGCAGTGCATACGGGAGCCTGTAATGTCTACCATCTTTGCGCCCACAATCTAATCCATGAGAAAGACTTGGGAGTTTTAAGAGGGCTATACAAATCAGCGGCGTTTATCCTGCAGGCAGCGGCTTTTTTGCAGACGGGAAACTATGCCAGGCAAAAGACGGAACTGATGCGTCTCCTGCGGCTGGAGGACCAAACGATTCTGGAAGCCGGAATCAGGCTTAAGGAGAAGGAAGGAGAACTTTCCGGGGAAGAGTTGGAAGAATCCTCTTTGCAGCTTCTGGAATGGGCTTCCGGGTGGATCAGACGGTGCGGGCAGAAACGGAATGACAAGAGTCATGGCATGCCTAAGGAGGGAACCTTATGAGTGATAGTCATGCGCAAAGCCAACATGCGGGAACAAAAGGGCACGAAGGGCAGGCGGACTCTGCGTTTGCTTTAAAGGGAACGATTTTGTACAGCGAGAGTCCCCATCAGCTGACGGTGGTAAAGGATGGTTATGTAATCTGCCGCCAAGGGATTTGCCAGGGAGTCTATCCCTGTCTTCCTAAGCAGTACCAGGGGATCTTATGTGTGGATTATCAGGATGCGCTGATCATTCCGGGTATGACGGATCTCCACATCCATGCGCCCCAATTCCCGTATCGAGGCACGTCCATGGATCTGGAGCTTTTGGAATGGCTGAATACGGTGACGTTTCCCCAGGAAGCAAAGTACCGGGATGCAGACTACGCCCGCAGGGCGTATCAGATCTTTGCCCAGGAGATGAAAAAGGGGGCGACGACCAGCGCATGTATCTTTGGAACGATGCATGTGGAGGCGACGGAGATTCTCATGGATCTTATGGAAGAGACCGGAATCAGAGCCTATGTGGGCAAGGTGAACATGGACAGGAACAGCCCGGATATCCTGAGGGAAGAGAGCTGGGAAAGCTCCATTGCCCATACCAGGCAGTGGCTGGAGGGCACGGTTGGGCGTTACCGCCATGTAAAGCCGATCCTGACGCCGCGTTTCACCCCATCCTGTACGGATAAGCTGATGGAGCAGCTGGCGGTCCTTCGGAAGGAATACCATCTTCCCGTGCAGTCCCATCTGTCGGAAAATCTGTCTGAGATCCAATGGGTCAGGGAGCTCTGCCCTGATGCGGAAGGATATGGAGATACTTACGACCGGTACGGGATGTTCGGCGGCAGCTGCCCCACCATCATGGCACATTGTGTCTATCTGACGGAAAAGGAGATCGCAAGGATGAAAGAGCAGCAGGTGTTTGTCGCCCATTGTCCGGAGTCCAATATGGATCTTTCCTCGGGAATCGCGCCGGTGAGAAGGTATTTGGAGGAAGGAATTCCCGTAGGGCTGGGAACGGATGTGGCAGGAGGACATCATTCTTCCGTCCTTCACCAGATTGGGGATGCCATCGGGATGTCCAAGCTTCGGTGGCGTCTGGTGGACCAGAGCCTGAAGCCTTTGACGCTTTCGGAAGCCTTCTATATGGCGACGATGGGAGGAGGGGCGTTTTTCGGAAAGGTGGGAAGTTTTCTGCCGGGCTATGCCTTTGATGCGGTGGTATTGACAGATCAAAATTTCCCAAGACCCTATGAGTTTGATCCCATCCGAAGGCTGGAGCAGCTGATTTATCTGGGAGATGACAGGAATCTTATAGGAAAATATTGTTCCGGGAAACAGATCCGTTTGTGAATTGTTTAAAAGTTGTTTAACAAATGTAAGCAGAATTTTTAACCTGTTGTGTTACCTTTTTCTCAGAAAAAAACAAACAGGAGGGAAGCAAGATTGAACGAAACATTATCAGGCTTATCCAGCCGTGAAGTGGAGGAGAGAAGGGAACGAGGAGAGGGAGGAAGCAAAGCGAGGCAGATCACAAAGACCCGAGGACAGATCGTCCGGGAAAACGTGTGCACCTTGTTTAATTTTCTGAACTTTTTGATTGCGGCGCTGCTGTTTGCAGTGGGCGCCTATTCCAACATGCTGTTTCTGGCGATCATCATCCTGAATATCGTCATTGGGATCGCGCAGGAGTGGAAGGCAAAGAAGCTGGTGGACGAATTGTCCATCCTGAACCGTCCGAAGATCCGGGTAAGGCGTGACAACCAGGAACTGTCCGTGGAACTGGAGGATGTGGTAAAGGATGATCTGATGGTCCTGGAGAGCGGAAACCAGATCTGCAATGACGCTGTGGTGGTGGAAGGTACCCTGGAGGTCAATGAATCCCTGCTCACAGGGGAAAGCGATGCAGTGGTCAAGGAACAGGGGGGAAGCCTTCTGTCCGGAAGCTCTGTCATCTCCGGAAAGGCATACGCAAGGGTTCTCCATGTGGGCGATGACAATTATGCCACCAAGCTCGCCAACGAGGTTAAGCAGGAGAAGCGGGTACAGTCGGAGCTTTTGGGTTCCATGCGCAAGGTTACCCATTTTACCAGCTTCCTGATCATACCCCTTGGGATCTTATTGTTTCTGGAGGCGTTCTTCCTCCGTCAGGCTCCGGTGGAAGAGGCGGTCATTTCTTCGTCAGCAGCCCTCTTGGGAATGCTGCCGAAAGGGCTGGTGCTTTTGATCAGCGTCTCCCTGGCAGCAGGCGTGATCCGGCTGGCAAAGCAAAAGATCCTGGTGCAGAACATCTATTCCCTGGAGACGCTGGCTCATGTGGACACCCTGTGCCTGGATAAGACAGGAACCATCACAGACGGGAATCTGAAGGTTCACACAGTCCTTCCCATGACCGCTCTTCCCAAAGGAGATGCGGATCTTTTGGTAGGCTCCTATCTGGCAGCCTGTGAGGACAACAATGCCACGTTTCGGGCACTGAAAGACTATTTCCAGGACACTCCGGTTTATCAGCCGGTACAGAAAATCCCGTTTTCTTCCAAACGGAAATGGGGCTGTGTCAGCTTTCAAAATCAGGGTACGATCTTTGTGGGAGCCCCGGAAAGGCTGATGGGAGAGCTGCCGGAGAACCTCCAGAGGGAAATGCAGGAAGGCCGCAGGGTGATCGTGATCGGCTATTCCGGCCAAACGTGGGAAGACGGCGAGAAGCTGCCCTCCGGCATGATGCCGCTCTATGGCGTGAGCCTGGAGGATACCATCCGCCCAATGCCAAGGATACTTTGAAGTTTTTCTGGAAAGAGGGCGTGGACGTAAAGATCATTTCCGGAGACCATGCCGTTACCGTTTCCCAGATCGCCCGGCGGGCGGGCTTACGCAAATGGAAACACGTTGTGGATATGTCAGTGTATGGGGAGGAGGCGGATTATGACCGTCTTTGCCAGGAATACGCCGTCTTTGCCAGAGTGACGCCCAGGCAGAAGCAGGAGCTGGTCAAGGCGCTGAAAAGGCAGGGGCATCAGGTGGCGATGACCGGAGACGGCGTCAACGACCTTTTAGCGCTCCGGGAGGCGGACTGTTCCATTGCCATGGCGGATGGAAGCGACGCCAGCCGGCAGATTTCACAGATTGTGCTTTTGAATTCCGACTTTACCAACCTTCCTCAGGTGGTGATGGAAGGGAGAAAGGTCATCCATAATGTGACCAGGACGGCACAGGTATTTTTTATCAAAACGATTTATTCCTTGCTGGTGTCGTTCTTCTGCCTGTTATCCAATCAGGCGTTTCCGTTTATCCCGATCCAGATTACCTTGATCGACGCCTGCATAGAGGCATATCCTTCCTTCTTGTCCATCGTGGAATCGGATATCAGGAAGATAAAGGGGCGTTTTCTTCCCACAGCTCTGTCCCATGCAGCGCCTTTTGGAATTACGGTCACGGTGATGATCGCGCTGACGGGGGTGATAGCTCCATTTTCTGCGGAGGAAAGGAGAACGATGATGTATCTCCTGCTGATTCTGATTTCCATGGGTGCCGTGGTGAAAAGCTGTGTGCCTTTTACACGCCTTAGAGGATTCATCTGTATTACTATGTTTCTGGGAACCTTCGGCGCCCTTGCAGTCCTGCCGTCCCTGTTTGAGGTCACGGCAGTTGCGGCAGAGATGTGGATGTATATGTCGGTTGGAGCTCTCCTGTCCTTCCTTCTGATCTGTATTTTGAATCTGGCAGTTCAGAAACTTGGCAGCGGAGCAGAAAAGAAAAGGAGTGTGCCATGTCCTTAAAGAAAAGGATGTTCCGTTCTAATATGATGATCCTGTCCGCGGCGCTGTGTGCCCTGATGCTGATTATCCTGGCGGTGTTCGGGCTGTTTGAGGATTCTCTGGAGCGGCAGCTCTATGTGATCAGCCAGACGCGGATTGACGGGAATGCAGAGGAGGTGGCTTCCCTGATGGAGCAGCCGGGAATGCAGTCCCCGGAAGCGCTTTCGGATATGGTGGAGCAGTACGGATACCGGACGGCAGTGATCACAGACGGAAAAGTTCTGTCCGGAGATGACGGGGAGGAGATGCAGGAGCTGACAGCCTATTTCGAGACGGACGGAAGCGTGGGAACGACCGAGGTGGTGGCGTTCCGGAAGGCGACGGTAGTGGCGAAACTGCTGGAAGGAGGGCAGGGATACCTGGTGGCAGTCCATTTTCCCGGTGAAAAAGAGCTGGTTGCTTCCCTGAACCAGTCTTTCTATGCTTTTCTGGGAATGCTTTTCCTTGCTGGGGCAGGGGGGATTGTCTGCCTCCTTATTCTGGCATCCCATTTTACCAAAAAGATGAACCGGATGGTCATGGAACCTCTGGAGCTTCTCACCCTGGGAGCTGAGCGGATCAAAAACGGCAATCTGAAAGAGGATATCCTCTACCAGGGGGAAGCAGAATTCGAGCATGTCTGCCAGACCTTCAACGATATGCAGCATACGATCCTGGAAGACCAGGAACAGCGCGCCAAGACGGAGAGGGCGAGGATCGACATGGTGACAGGGATTTCCCATGACCTTCGGACACCACTGACCTCCATACGGGGGTATATCAAAGGGGTCCTGGACGGAGTGGCAGATACGGAGGAGAAAAAGAAAATGTATCTGAGAACTGCCTATGGATCCACGGAGGAGATGAATATTCTGCTTCAGAAGCTCTTTGATTTTTCGAAAATGGAGAGCGGGCAGATGCCTTTTCATATGGTAAAGGCAGACCTGGCGGAATATGTGGCTTCCTATGTAGCCGAGAAGGAGGCTGTCCTAGATCCCCAGGCGCTGAACTTCCATCTGGAGGTAAAGGCAGAGTGGATCCCGGAGATTTCCATGGATGTGGAGCAGGTAAGGAGGATCCTGGACAATCTTCTGGAAAACAGCCAGAAATACGCTATGGTGACTCCCGTGGAGGTGGAACTTTCCGTTGAGGAGACAAAGGAAGCCGTCCTGCTGTCCTGGAAGGATAATGGGAAAGGCGTTCCGGAAGAGAAGCTTCCAAGGCTGTTTGAACGCTTCTACCGCTGCGATGAGGCAAGACAGGAAAAAGGAAGCGGAGTCGGGCTTTATGTGGTAAACTATATCATGGAACGCCATCATGGAAGGGTGACGGCGGAGAATGACGGGGGGCTTCGGATACGGATGTATTTTCCAAAGGAAGATTTCAAGATAAAAAGCAGGATTTAGGAGGCATGGAAATGGAGAAAATCTTGATTGTGGAGGATGACCGCAAGATTGCCGAGCTGGAGAGAGATTACCTGGAGAGCAACGGCTATGAGACGGCAATCCTGGCGGACGGATCGCAGGTGATTCCGGAACTGGAAACCAATTCCTACGATCTGGTGCTTTTGGATGTCATGCTCCCGGGATGCAGCGGTTATGAGATCTGCCGCAGGATACGGGACGAGATTGACATTCCGATTCTCATGGTCACGGCGAGAACCGAGGCGGTGGATGTCATCCGGGGACTGGGGCTTGGAGCTGACGACTATATTACCAAACCCTTCGACCCCTCCCAGCTAGTGGCAAGGGTGCGTTCCCATCTGAGGCGGTATGCCCGCCTGACAGGAGGAAAACATGCGGAGGATGGGGAAGAATCAGGAAGGATCACGGTTGGCGATGTGGTGATCGAGCCAAAGACCTGGAAAGTGTGGAAAAAAGACAAAGAGCTGAAGCTCCCCAACAGGAAGTTTGAGCTTTTGCGCTTTTTGGCGGAAAACCCCAATATTGTTTTTTCCAAAGAAGAATTGTTTGAAAAGATCTGGGGCTTTGATTAGGTTTCCAATGCGGCGACGGTTTCGGTCCACATCAACCGTCTGAGGGAGAAGATCGAGGACGACGCCAGAAATCCCAAGATCATTGAGACGGTGTGGGGAGCCGGGTACCGGCTGAACAGATAAGGAGGAAAGAAAATCATGTGGGTAGCTTATGCGGTCGGGTCAGCTTTTTTCGCAGGTGTCACGTCGATTCTTGCCAAATGCGGGATCCGAAAGACGGATTCTACGGTGGCTACGGCAGTGCGTACTATCGTGATTCTGTTTTTTTCATGGCTGATTGTGTGGATTGTGGGATCCGGAAACCAGATTGGATCCATTGACGGCAGGACGCTTCTGTTTCTGGTTCTCTCCGGAGCAGCCACAGGGGCGTCCTGGCTTTGCTATTTCCGTGCCCTGCAGCTTGGCAACATCAACCAGGTGGTTCCCATTGACAAATCCAGCACGATCCTGACCATTGTGCTGGCTCTGATCTTTTTGCAGGAGGGAATCAGCCTCCCGAAGTTTGTGGCTGTCCTGGCGATTGCGGCAGGAATTTTCCTGATGATCGAAAAGAAAGAGACGACAAAGAAAACATCCGAACGAGGATGGATGCTCTACGCCGTCGGCTCTGCCTTCTTTGCAAGCCTTACCTCCATCCTGGGGAAAATCGGGATATCCGGCGTGGAATCCAACCTGGGAACGGCGATCCGCACTGCCGTTGTGCTGGTGATGGCATGGGGCATGGTATTGATAACCGGAAAACAAAAAGAAGTGCGAAAAATTGACCGGAAAGAGCTGCTCTTTATCTGCAGCTCGGGAATTGCCACAGGAGCCTCCTGGCTCTGTTATTACCGCGCCCTGCAGGAGGACCCGCCAGCGTGGTAGCGCCCATTGACAAGCTGAGCGTCCTGGTCACGGTGATTTTTTCCTACTTTGCCTTTGGGGAAAAGCTGAAAGGCAGGGCTGTGCTGGGGCTGGTGCTTCTGACAGCGGGCACGGTCGCCATGGCAGTGGTGTGATTTTTCGATGTTTGGCGATTTTTGAATACAGCCCAGTGGTGCATCCAGGGTTTGAAAAAGCCTGGATTCCACTGGGCTGTATTTTTGGAAAGAGCAGACAGTTACTCCTCCGTCCGGATCAGGTTGCTCACGTAAGGGCGTTTTCCGGAAAGGACATCGTCGTAGAACTGCTGTTTCCAGTCAATATAATCGACACTGTCCTTCAGTTCCTGAATGGTGACCTTCAAGGCATTCTGCTTTTTTTCCAACATTTCTTTCCGTTCAGGGATCGTAGCCGGTCCCTGGAGACACAATTCTAAATATTCTTTCATTTCCTGGATGCTCATGCCGCATTTTTTCAGG
>DVFT01000156.1 GCA_018713105.1 Candidatus Limivivens merdigallinarum
GATATCGGCCGTATACTTTGCCGCTGCAATGAATCGTTTACTTTTCGGTAATAATGCGTTTCCTGTTTCCTCCTTTACGATTCCTTTTCGGAAGACCTGCAACATCTCTTCCTTGGCTTCTCCTTGTACAACTATGTATTTCCATGGCTGTCTGTTTTTAGATGACGGCGCTTTCACAGCGCTTTTTATAATCTCTTCCAGATCCAGTCTGGAAATGGGGGTACTCAAAAATTTTCGTATACTTCTTCTGTCATAAATTGCCGGAATCATTTTAGAAACCTCCTAACCAATCGTAATTTCTATCATCACCGCTGCTTCAATGCAGTCCCAGTTCAAACAGGCTCATCTGCCTTCCCCCGTCTGTTTGCTTTCTTTGATCCGCTTTTTCCTGGATTAGCAGATCTTTGGGAAGATGTTCCAGGAATTCGGACGGTTCTCCGGAAGTTGTCAGGATCAGCTCTTCCTTGGCTCGGGTCAGGCCCACATAGAAGAGGCGCCGTTCTTCCTCCTTGTCACTGGGATGGTTCTCGCTTTCAAAGGGGATCATGCCTTTTTTCACCCCGAACAGAATCGTCACCGGAAATTCCAGCCCTTTGGAACCGTGCAGCGTCATCAGGGTCACAGCGTCGCCGCGGTAGGTTTTCTGACCGCAGCGACGAAGATCGCTCTCCACTCCCAGTTTCAGCGCCTCCAAAAATTCCTCCATATTCCGGTAAAAAATCGTCATCTCTTTGAATTTCTGGAGTTCCTTGTTCTCTTCAAGCTGCATCTCCTTCATCCAGGTTTCCAGAAGTTCGGCAGGTTTTTTCTTTTTCATGAGCGGACGGAACTGATCTGCCATGGTTTCATAAACAACCTCGCTCACTTCATTTTCCTTCAAATCCCACAAAAGGGACAGGCATTGCTTTTTGTCCGTGTCATTTGCCGAAGCAAGACTTCTAAAAAAGGCAATGGTTCCCCGCACTTTATCCTCTGAGAGAAACTCCTCCCTTCCCGCCACAACGTAGGGAATTCCCTCTTTTTTCAGGCAGGTTTCCAGGATTCGTGCCTGATGGTGGGTACGGTAGAGGATGGCAATCTCATTGAAGCTCCGGCTCTTTCTTCCCTGAGCCTGGATGAAAACCTCCTCGGCCTCCAGCATCCCGATTCCGCCTGCCAGACGGTTGATCTCCTTCGCGATAAAAATTCCTTCCGCCAGCTCGCTTTTTGCCTTCACCAAGCGTACCGGAAACTCCGTTTCGTGATGGGCAATCAGCTTACTTCTCTGACCTGGATTTTTGGAAATGACTGCCTCCGCAAGCTTCAGAATTCCTTCTTGGGACCGATAGTTCTCATCTAGCACAATTTCCCGAAGTTTTGGAGCATCCTTTTTTAGCTTCTCAAAGCAATGGGCGTCGGAACCACGGAAACTATAGATGGACTGATCCGCATCTCCAATCACGAACAGCTCCCTGCCGCCCTCATTCCAAGCCTTGATGAGCTTTTGCTGCAGCGGACTGATATCCTGGAATTCATCCACACAGAGATAGGAAAATCTCTTCCGAAACGCATCCAAAAGCTCTTGATTTTCCAACACTTTTACAAGCAGGTCATCGAAATCCATGACGCCGTCCGCCTCAAGCCTTTCCTGATAGCTCTTACATACAGGCTCCCATTTGTCTTTCTCCGTCTGGACGCCGTTTTTCCAAAGGGAAACCGCAAGAAGGATATCTCTGGGCTTCTCGTTCAAATGATAAAGTTTCCTTAAGTCTTTGGCGATCCCGTAGGTTTCTGTCTCATCCACCAGGGCAACCTCCCCTCCTGCCTCCTTTAACAGCCTGCTGCAAATAGAATGAAAGGTTCCGATCTGAAGATTCTTGAGAGACTTTCCTTTTCCAAAATAGCTGTGCAACCGTTCTTTCATCTCAGCCGCCGCCTGGTTGGTAAAGGTAACTGCCGTGATCTCGGAGGTTCTGACCTTACGGTGTTCGATGAGATATACAATGTGAAAGATCAGCGTACTGGTCTTACCTGATCCGGGACCTGCCGTAACGGCAATGGCGCGGTCCGAAGCCTGAACTGTTTCCGCCTGACGAACATTCAGTTTCTGGAGAAATGCCCCTGAGAATTGACTTTGTGCACCTAATTCATTCTCTCCGCTAGGACTCTCCTTCCATTCTCTCTGAATCGCTAATTCTTGTTCTTGACTCCGGTTCTCCTGACCCCTGCTTTCTGAACCTGACTCACGCTCGTCATTCTGGCTCGCCGCCAGTTCTCTCTGAATCCCTAATTCTCGCTCTTGGATCCGGCTCTCCTGCACCTCTCTCTTCTCTTCCGCGTCCTCTCCCGCCACAACCTGTTTTCCAACATGAAGCTTCTCTTGACCCCCTCCATCTTTTTCCATCGCAGCGGCACTCTCCCCCATCCCGCCAAGCAAGTCAAAGAAACTCAGCTGACCGTCCACTTCTTCCCTCTCTGCGGCGTCAAAAAGCCGGATGATGCCGTACTCTCCGTCAAAGCCCGGTACCTTGGTGACCTCTCCGTTCCGAAGCCTTCGGATCCCTTCTGCGATCAGATTGCCGGAGGTGCGGCGGATCTCTTCGATGGGTAGATTTCTCAAAATCTCAAATTCCGGTCCAAGCTTAGAAAGAAGCTTCTGATATTCCCTCTGGACCTTGACGCTGACCGCCGATGCACCTAGGGCAGACGCCAGCACCTCGGGAAGCGGCACAAGGCTTTCAAAGGGTTTTGCCTGAGCTTTTCGGAAGCCTTCTTTTCGGTCGGAAAGCTGCTCCACTCTGTGGGAAACGCCGATGGTCAGCTTTTTCCCACAGACGGGGCAGATTCCCTGATATTTTTCCGCATCCACGGGATTCAGGCAGATGCTGCATTTTCTGTGCCCGTCAAAGTGATACTTCCCTTCCTCCGGGAAAAATTCGATGGTTCCGCAAAGTCCTTCTCCCGTTTGGATTGCCCGGGACAAACCAGAATAAGAAAATTCGCCATCCAAAAGATTGGCTTCCCGTCCAAGCTTCGACGGGGAATGGGCGTCCGAATTGGATACCAGTTGAAACCGATCCAGCGCTGAAACCCGCCAGTTCATGGGAGGATCCGAGGAAAGCCCCGTCTCCAGAGCATGAATCTGGGGTGTCAGATCCTCAAAGCACTCCTCAATGGTATCAAAGCCGGAGAATGCCCCGAACAATGAGAAATGCGGCGTCCAGATATGTGCCGGAATATAGACGGCATCGGGGCAAAGTTCCAGCGTGATCTCCAGAAGATCATGGCAGTCCAGTCCCAGGATCGGTCTGCCGTCAGAATGGATATTTCCGATGGTTTCCAGCTTCCTGGCAAGCCGTTCTCCATCCTCAAGCCCAGGGAGCAGGATCACGCTGTGGACTTTCCTCACCTTCCCGTTTTTCTTATAGATAGAACTGATCTCCCCGGAAACCACAAATCTGGGAGATGTCTCCCCCGGGATCTCTCCCTCCGGAATGCGGTATTCCTCCTTCAAACGGTAAAAACCTTCCTCCGCCGGAATCAGTTTCTCCTTCAGTTCTTCCCTCCAGGCCGGGTGGGTAAAATCTCCCGTCCCTACCAACTGGATTCCCTTTTTCCTCGCCCAGAGATCCAAATGAGACAAATCACAGTCCCTGCTGGTCGCCCTTGAATAATGGGAATGGATATGTAAATCTGCTAGATACATGTCTGATCTGTTTCCTCCTTTTCCACTCCGTTCACTGCCCGATATTGCATCGGTGTCATCCCCATTGCACGTTTAAAAACCTTCACAAAATAAGCCGAGTCATAAAACCCAAGCTCCTCACTGATCTTCTCAGCGGTCAGCCTGGTCTCCCGAAGCATGGCGCAGGCGCGTTCCACCCGTTTCCAGGTAATGTACTTAATAGGCGATATCCCCGCATTTGCATGGAACAGCTTATTGAGATAAGCCGTGCTGATGTGCAGCCCTTCCGCCACATCGCCCACTCTCAGATTTTTATCAGCTTGCCCGTGGATATACTCCAACGCCTTCAAAAAAAGCTCTGGTTTTTTCTCCCGGACTTTTCCCAAAGCGCCGTCCATCAGTTTCATGAAAAGCCCATAGACCTTGGCGGACACCTCGTAATCATTCACCTCCGCTTGCTCCTTTAAATACCCAATAAGACCGATCAGGCTGTCCAGCACTTCCCCGGTACTCCCCCTGTGAAACACAGAAAGCCCTTTTCGATGCAATTCCATCAGAACATCGCCGCATAGGATCCCACTTGCCTCCACCCAGATCAGGCCTATGGAGGACGCCGTAAAATTGCAGTAAACATGCTCCTCCCCCGGTGTGATGAGAAACGCCTCCCCCTTGGTCAAAAAGTAGTCCTGACCCCGGATCCGAAAAAAACCGCAGCCATCAAACAGGAAATGCAGCGTATAAAAGGGATAGGTATGGTCCCTCACAATCTCAAAATCCGCATCATAAGAACCGCATCCCGCCCGCTCCACATAAAAAAGGGCTGGATTTCGTTCCACTCCTTCCGGTATGCGGTAGGTATAGCCCGACAGCTTTCCAATCGCTTCCTCCTGGTTCATACGCTCCTCCTCTCTGCCTTTCCCGTCGCCTTCTTTTTTCATTATAACTCTTTTTTCCCATAAAACAAACAATGATTCAGGTGAATTTGTTGCGAAAAATACAAAAAAACAGCCTGTTTTCTCCCTATCTGCAGTATCAGAAACCTTTTATAATATGGGTAGATAAATATAAACGGAAAACAAAGGAGGACTACCAAATGACATCCAGAGAACGTGTCCGTGCCGCCATCCGGCACCAGAAACCTGACAGGACTCCCGCTGCATACGAGGCAGTCGGAAGCGTAAACCAGAAATTAATGAAGCACTACGGCTTTACCAGCTACGACCAGCTGCTGGAAAAATTTCAGATTGATATCGTTCCGGTCACTCCCCGATACATCGGACCGGAATTGAAAAACCGTGTCAACGACAAAGGGGAGGTCATCCGCCCTTCTTACTGGGGATTCGAGGAAACCCTGCATCAGACGGAGATCGACCTGTATTCCCTCACCAGCTATTATCCCCTGCACGGTGTGGAAACCCTGGAGGATCTGGAACGCTATACCTATCCCGATCCCGACTGGTTCGACTATGACTCTATCAAGGAACAATGTGACCGTTATCCTGACAAAGCGATCATCGTCGGACATGAAGGTCCCTTCCAGATCGTAACCTACCTGATGGAGATGGATGAATTTTTCATGCTGATGCTGGATGAACCTGAGGTTGCCCAAAGGATCCTGGACAAAATGGTATCTTTCGAGCTGGAATACTACCGCCGGATTCTGGAAGCCGGGAACGGCCGGATTGATCTCTTGCGCCCCCACGACGACTACGGCACCCAGATTTCCCTTCTGTTCAGTGTGGAGATGTGGAGACAATTTTTCCGTGAAAACACAAAAAAACTGGCAGACTTAGCCCACAAATACGGAGCCTTCTACCAGCAGCATTCCTGCGGAGCCATCCGCCCTCTGATCCCGGAATTTATTTCCTGCGGCGTAGACGTCTTGGAACCCATCCAGAAAGTCCAGGGACTGGAACCCGAACGTCTTCAGCAGGAGTTCGGCGGGAAAATCACCTTCCATGGAGGCATCGACACCCAAGGCTTGCTTCCCTACGGCACCCCGGAACAGGTACGGACAGAAACCCGGCGCTTCATCGAGACCCTGGGGCAGAACGGCGGCTATATCCTGATGGCAAGCCAGGCGTTTGAGGGAGATGTTCCTATTGAAAATATTGAGGCAGTGTATGAGACGGAGCGGAGGGTCTAAAAGGTGACTGCGGAATCGAAAGAATCAAAGGAAGCGGCTGACTCCTGATGAGTCACCGCTCCCTTTTTGATTTATTATCTACCCTTCCTATGGCTCATTCATACTTCTTTCCAACAACATACGTTGCTATTACAAGTCCGGCAAGCAAAATAGCCACAGACACATTTTTCACACGATCCCATACATCAGCGCCTCCGATTAAAACACAAAGATAACAAGCAATGGGATAAAGGATTGCGGTGCTCAAGGAAAATACTCTGAATACGGTTAAAACAGGCAGCCAATTCCCATTATTAAACGCCAACCCGGGCATATGTATTCTGAAAATGCCCTGTGAGACAAAATTGATCTTATCTTTGTCATAATAGGTGGGAAGCACCTCTTTGACGAATATACAGACACAAACCGCAAAGAAGAACATGAGCAAAGAAATTGTGAGGCTTTCATTCCTTTGCTTCACCGTGATTTCCGAAATAGTCATCAGGATCGTTTCCGCGATCACAATCACCATTGAAATCAAGACCGCCAGAATCCAATTCTTTTTTCTCTGACGAATTGAATCCCTTACCGACAAATCCAAAGAATTCACAACAAGGCTTTCGACCTCATCCGTATTCAGCGATTTGTTTTCACTCAACTTTTCCCCTTTCAAAAGCTCCGTCACCGTTATTCCAAGTACGCCGGCAATCGGGAGCAGTAATGTGACATTCGGCATACTGTTTCCCCGCTCCCATTTGCTGACCGTCTTATCCGAAACAAACAGCTTATCCGCCAACTCCTTTTGCGTCATGGATTTCTCTTTTCGCATCTCACTTAGAAATTGTCCAAATTTTTGATTATCGATCTGGTACATCTATTTACACCTCCTAATCCTATTTTACCTGTCAGGCGTGTAATCGGCAATCTACTGGCAGGAGAGTTGCGTATTTTAGGCTAACGTATGAGGAGATTTTCTCTAACATAAATACTCTATCTTTTGAGCGTCTTAAGATCCCGTACCTTCCCATCTGTTTACCGTAATGAATAGCTAAAATTGGCACCATAAAACTAAGAAGAAGGTGTCTGCTTTCCATAAGCAAAACACCTTCCTTTTTAATCTCTTTTAAAAAATGATCCTTGCTTTATTCTACTGCAAAAATCCTGTTTTGGGAACTTTCCTGTAAAGATTCAGTACAGCTTCGCCCCCGCCGGAATCCCGTCATCCAGCATCAGCAGGTTCAGCCCTTCCCGTCCGTCGTATTCGTACACGGCGGAAATCAGCATTCCTTCGGAATCGATTCCCATCATCTTTCTCGGCGGCAGGTTTGTGATCGCCACGCAGGTCTTGCCGACCAGTTCTTCCGGCTCGTAATACTCGTGGATTCCGCTCAGGATCGTGCGTTTCCGGTCTGTGCCGTCGTTCAGGGTGAATTTCAAAAGCTTCTTGCTCTTGGAAACTGCCTCGCACGCCTCTACTTTTACAATGCGGAAATCGGACTTGCTGAAGGTATCGAAATCAACGAAGTCTTCAAACAGCGGCTCGATCTTGACCTTGGAGAGATCAAGCTGTACGCTTGGTATGGTCACACTGGCTGCCTGTACGGCTGCCCCTGCGGCTCCCAGGGACTTCTTGATCCTCAAAATTCACACTTTCTAAAGTAAATTGGAGAATTTCTTCTCCGTTCCAATTCTCCTTTTCTACTTTTGGGGATGCCATCTTTAACTTTTAATTTATTTTATCTTTCACTTTGCTGATCACTCCTCCCTCCATCTCATAAACCTCGTCGCAAAGAACATCTATGTCCTCCCGGTTATGGCTGGCCAGGATAATCAGTTTATTTTCTTCTTTCATCTTTAACAGAAGCTCCCGGATCTCTCTCACCCCGTTTTTATCCAGACCATTCATAGGCTCGTCCAAAATCAAAATTCCCGGATCTTCCATGATGGCCTGTGCAAGAGCAAGTCTCTGACGCATACCCAGTGAATACTTTCCAACCGGTCGCTTCAATGCAGGATCCAAACCAACCTTTCTCAGAACAGAGCAGAGATAATCTTTATTCTTTTTGTTTCGCAAAGT
>DVFT01000157.1 GCA_018713105.1 Candidatus Limivivens merdigallinarum
CCTGGACAACGTCAACGGTTTTGAAATTCGTCCTGGATTTTATGAGCTGAACGGCGCCCACGCTTTCCCGGACGGCGTTAATTTTACACTGGTTTCCTACTCTGCTACCAGCTGCGAACTGCTGCTGTTTCACAGAAAAGAACAGGTTCCCTATGCCAGGATCCCTTTTCCCGAACACTATCGAATCGGCTATGTCTTTTCCATGTTCGTTTTCGGTCTGAAGATCGACGAATTTGAATACGCATATTCCCTGGACGGTCCCTGCTGCCCTGAGAAGGGGCTGATCTTCCAGAAGGAAAAATTTCTCCTGGACCCTTATGCAAAAGCGGTCACCGGGCAGAGTTCCTGGGGCAGGCAGCTCTCCGACGACAGCTTCTATAAGGCAAGGGTCGTACACAACGATTTCAACTGGGAATACCTGGATCGAAAGCTCCCTGCTCTGTGCGACTGCATCATCTATGAGCTGCATGTGAGAGGTTTCACCAGGCATCCGAGTTCCAACGTCCAGCACCCCGGAACCTTCCGGGGCATCCTTGAGAAAATCCCCTACCTCAAGGAGCTTGGCGTCAATGCGTTGGAGCTGATGCCCATCTTTGAATTTGATGAGACGAGGGGAATGCGGGAGGTAGACGGGGAAACCCTGCTGGATTATTGGGGCTACAATCCGGTCTGTTTTTTCGCTCCGAATACCAGCTATGCTTCTGAGATCGAATACAATCGGGAAGGAAGTGAACTGAAGACCCTGATCAAAGCCCTCCACAAGGAGGGGATCAAGGTGATCCTGGATGTGGTGTTTAATCACACGGCAGAAGGGAATGAGAACGGACCCTACTTCTCTTTTAAGGGGATCGACAATAACATCTACTATATGCTCACGCCGGACGGAAACTACTATAATTTCAGCGGATGCGGCAATACCCTGAACTGCAACCATCCTCTGGTGCGGCAGCTGATCCTGAACTGCCTGAGATATTGGGTAACCAACTACCATGTAGACGGCTTTCGTTTCGATCTGGCATCCATTCTGGGAAGAAATGAGGACGCGACTCCGATGAGTAAGCCTCCTCTCCTGGAAAGCCTTGCATACGATCCCATCCTGTCAGGAGTCGATCTCATCGCTGAGGCGTGGGATGCCGGCGGTCTCTACCAGGTGGGAAGCTTCCCTTCCTGGAACAGATGGTCGGAATGGAACGGGAAATACAGGGATGACCTGCGCAGCTTCCTAAAGGGTGACGATGGATTTGCCAACGCTGCGGCGCTGAGGATCTGCGGATCACCGGATCTGTATCCGCCAGAGAAGCGGGGCAGTCACGCTTCCGTAAACTTTCTGACCTGCCACGATGGATTTACCCTGTATGACTTATATTCCTACAATGAAAAGCACAATGAGAACAACGGGTGGAACAACACAGACGGAAGCAATGACAACCGGAGCTGGAACTGCGGCTATGAAGGCGAGACAGCGGATCCAGCCGTCCGAAAGCTCCGTTTCCGGATGATCCGAAATGCCTGCGCCGTCCTCCTGTGCAGCCGGGGCACTCCCATGTTTTTTGCCGGCGACGAATTCGGCAATACCCAGTACGGCAACAACAACGCCTACTGCCACGACAGCGAGATATCCTGGACTAATTGGGACAGGGCAGAGGAACATTCCGATCTTCTGGAGTTTTTCCGTTTTATGATCGGTTTCCGCAAACAGCATCCCATCCTTAGGAGGAATACATCCCCCTCCAAGACCGGCTATCCCTTCCTCAGCCTCTACAACACAGAAGGTCCCTGCCAGGAATACGGCTGGGAGGAGAAGGTCATCTGCATCCTGTTTGCCGGGAATACAGAGGAACAGAAGGAGGACCTGATCTATCTGGCTGTAAACGCCTACTGGGAATCCCAGGAACTTCTGCTTCCTCATCTCCCTGGAGGGATGTGCTGGGTTCCCGTCATAGACACTGCAAGGGAGACTGGAGCTATCCTTACGGGGACGGAGATCCTGGAGCAGCGGCGATACGGTATGCACAGCAGAAGCGTCTGTATCTTTACAGCCCTGGATCCTTTCTCCGACCTGTAGTTAACCCTTACCAAAATAGCTCCGTTCCTCAATTTAACGGCGAAACTTCTCCATGGTTTTAAACTCTACGTTCAGCGGTATCTCTTCGCGGTCATGCTCTTTTGTATGACCGCTTTTCCATGCCTGCTTGTCCATCCCCCTGGCTTCTCCTAAAGACACGCTGCCAGCCAGATATGCCGGATACAGACAGCCAGCCCATACCGTTGCCCAGGCAAGCACTGCCGAGCCTGCCAAAATCAAGGGGGTTCCCATGCCGAGCATCCACCCCCAGACCAGCCCCAAAGGAATCCCGATGACACAAATCCGGTTTGCCTGACCATAGATCAGCTTTCTGATCTGGCGGGAGGTCATGCCCAGAACCTTCAGCTGCCGGTAGATTCCCATATCGGCGATGACGCTGATCCGAAAAAGACAAGAAATGATCAGAGATCCTGCCGCAAATATCACTGCCATTCCCAGATACATCGACAGGCGCTCCGCCAGGAAGTCTTCCTTTTGGCTCTTTGCCATGGTAAAAAGAACGGCATACCCCATGGCAGCCAGGAAAACAGTCAGAACTGCCGCCAGATTTCTCCGCTGCTTAAGGTCATAGAGCCTTCCGGAAAGAACCTTGATGGGTTGAAATCTCGTTTCTTCGTTTTTCACCATTCTTCACCTCCTGCTGCGACATGCCCGTCCTCCATGCGGATGATTCGGTCCGCCATGGAGGCAAGTTTGAGATCATGGGTGATCATCACGACGGTCTGGTCAAATGCCTGGCTGATCATTTTCAGCATTCCCACCACATCCTCACTGGTCTTTGCATCCAGGTTTCCGGTGGGTTCATCTGCCAGGATGACAGACGGCTTCGCGGCAAGAGCCCGTGCAATCGCCACGCGCTGCTGCTGTCCTCCGGAAAGCTGGTCGGGGAAACAAGCCAGCTTCTCTTCCAGCCCCAGAAGCCTTACAATCTCCATGACAAAGGTCCGATCCGGCTTGCGCCCATCCAGGGAAATGGGAAAAATGATGTTTTCCCAGACGCTGAGCAGGGAAATCAGATTAAAATTCTGGAATACAAATCCGATCCTTTTGCGGCGGAAAATGGTAAGTTCCTCCTCATCAAGGCGGGAAAGCTTTGTCCCGCCCACATAAATGCACCCTTCGCTCGGAGTATCCAAGCCGCCCAGCATATTCAAAAGCGTCGTTTTCCCGGAACCGGAGTTTCCCACAATGGCAGTGAATCTGCCTCTCTCGATCACCAAATCGATCCCATCCAGGGCACGTACCTCCTTCTCTCCTTCTCCATAATATTTCTTAAGCCCGTGGGCTCTCAAGATAACGTCAATCGTCATGATGCACTCTCCTCCTGTCTCTCAACCTGAAGATATGTTATCATGCAAATCTCACAGCCACGGTACGGAAACGTTACATTTTGGTGACAATACGCTCCTGAATTTTATTCCATCATACGGAGCCGTTCCTGGATCGTTCCCTTCGTGACGGCATGCAGGCAGAGAAGCGAGACTGCCATAGCCAAAAGTATCATTACCGGCAAGGCGATCCACAGCGGAAGCAGGGTAAAGTGATAGACAGACGCCCAGGAAAAATCCCTGATCACGCCTGGCATCACAATCCGGGCAAACAGAACATCCGCCGGGATCAGGACCAGCGCCATCAGGAGGGAATATAGGATTCCTTCCAGAATCATCAGTTTCTTAAGCTGCTCTCCCGTCATCCCGAGACTTTGGTAAACTGCGAATTCCTGGCGGCGGGCAAATACTTTTGCCACCAGAAGGTTTCCAAAATTCAACAAGGCGATCCCCATCAGCACTAAGCCTACGATCAAAGGCACCAGCACCGTATTGAGCCTTGCATTCCGCAAATTCTCCTGATATTCGCTGCGCAGAGTAATGCCGATCCCTCTGTTTAACCCTTGTTCAAACTCTTCCAGGAAGGCTTCAAAGGAATCCTGCTGGCTGTGGTCGATGTCCACTGCCATCTGACGGTAGCACTGTCCGGGATAAAGCTCGTCAAAGATGGAAAGCGGCAGTATGTAAAAGAAGGTAAAAGCGGCATCCGTGCTGTTGGAACCGGAGAGATAGGAGGCATCATGCATCAGGGAAGCCATGACTTCGAAGTTCCTTCCCTCAAGCTGAAGGGTTTCCCCGGCGGCAAGGCTTGAGATCCCGTCGTAATAAGCGCCTCCCACCAGCACGAATCTGCCTTCCGCAAAGGCATCCGGATCAAATTCCCCGCTGGTCGCGGGGCAGTTTTCCATCAGGTAATTCAAGTACTCCCCTTCCATTCCAATCACCACAGCGGTATATTCCCCGCTCTTTGCCAACCGGTCCAGCCCGGCGATCCAGCCTGGATATCCTTCCTGCGTTTCCCGAAGAGTCATCGTCTCATCGTAGGGCTGGTTATAGAAATCCACCACACGTTTTCGAAGCGTCTCGGAAGCCGTCAATTTCACCTCATGGCTTTTGAGGGCACTGACCGAAGTGACCTCCGGGCGATTCCGGATCGTTTCCACCGTCTCCTCCGTGATGGATTCGCTGTTCTGGTTATACCGCTGCATGGACATGGCTGCCGACCCATCGGCAATGGAATAATCCCACGGAGACATCGCCGAAAGGTAAAGCTCCTCATCCATACTCACATACTCCATCCAGACAGAATTCAAAAGCAGCACTGCCAGCAGCATGATGCACACCGACAGGGCAGTTCTGCCCTTGCCCTGTCCAAAGGTACGGAAAGCGAGACGGGGAAGGGTGATCAGACCGTCTCCTTTTCCCGTCCCTTTCCTTTTCCTGGGATAACTGCTTCTAAGAGTCTCCGCCGGTGTCCTTTGGGACAGCCTGACGGCTGGCAGCAGGTACGCTATGAGCACTGTGGCAAGGGTGCAAAAGGCTGCCAAGGCAAAAGGCTGCCAGGTCAGGAACACGACGGCAGGATCCTCCTCCATGCCCGTAACGATCCGCCCTGTGATTGCCAGGTTCAAAAGAAAGCCTAGAAGAAACCCGGGAATCAGCCCAATCCCCGTGACCATTACGCCCTTTTCCCAGAGATATCGGCGGATCTGCCTTGGCGTCATTCCCTGTGCCTTCAAGCCTGCAAAAAAGATCTGGTCCTGCTCTGCCGTCACATGGACGATGCCGTAAACCATCAAAAAGCCGCAGACCAGGACCAGAATTGCCGGCATATAGAAATCTTTTGCCTGATCAAATGCCTGCTCTTGCCTTGCCTCGTTGTTTGCCAGATTTGTGGTGTATGCCACTGTTGGAATCCCCTGGTCGCTTAGCATGTCGACAGCCTGCTGTTCCAGGTCGCGGGGCTGATGCAGGGTGACGCCAAGGGTGATGTTGGCAGAATTCTCATCGTTGTATCCGGGAACCAGATGTTCGGCGGTCTCTGCCGTGATCCAGGCGCACGCCTCCGAAAAATTAGTAGGGCTGCTCCACCAGCCGCAGAGGGTGAATTCATCCCTGTGGACATTCCCGTCCGGGTCGGTCCACTCCAATTCCACCGGTGCTCCGATCTCATAACGGATTCCCAGGGAACCCATGGTAAATTCATCCAGCGCGATCTCCCCTTCCTTTTCCGGCAGGTGTCCGGTGGTGGGCAGGGAGAGTACCGTCTCGGCATAATCCCGGTCGGTCACTGCCAGCTTTACCAGACGCTGTCCCATCATCGGATCCGAGAGCTGTCCCAGGGTACTGAGCTTGACGGCGCTTTTCACATAGACGTGCTGCGATAGAAGCCCTGCCTGTTCTTCCGTCAAACCGGTGAACAGAATGTGGCTGGTGGAACCGTAGCTGTATTGATAGCTGAGAAGGAAGCCGCTTTCCACCGCATTTCCCAGCAGAAAGACAAAGGTGTACAGCCCTGTGACCAGCGCCGCTGCCAGGATCAACGCCAGATTCTTGATCCGGTGAAACCGAACATCCCTTTTGACCAGGGTAAAACAGACTTTCAGATTGTTATTCACAAGCATAGCGCCCCTCCTCACACACGAATCCTGCCGTCCTCGATACGGACGACACGGTCAGCCATCTGCGCCAATTCCAGGTTGTGGGTGATCATAACCAGGGTCTGATGGTAGGTCTCCACGGACAGTTTCAAAAGCCCCAGCACATTTTGCCCGGTCCTGCTGTCCAGATTTCCGGTGGGTTCATCCGCCAGCAGGATCGACGGCTTGGCGATCAGCGCTCTGGCAATGGCAACCCGCTGCTGCCCTCCTCCGGACAGCTCCCCGGGGTAAGCCGAGAGCCGTTCTTTCAGCCTCAGCAATTCTGTGAGTTCCTGGAAATAAACCGGATCCGGCGTGCTCCCAGCCAGGCTTAACGGGAACAGAATATTTTCCCTGACCGTCAGGGTAGGCACCAGATTAAAATTCTGATACACAAAGCCGATCTTGCTGCGGCGAAAAACAGCAAGCTCCCGTTCTTTCAGCCCTGCCAGACGCACACCGTCCACCACGATCTCCCCTTCATCAGGGATGTCCATGCCCCCGATCATGTTCAGAAGCGTCGTCTTGCCGGAGCCGGATGCCCCGATGATGGCGGTAAATTTTCCCTTCTCAATACTCAGGTCGATTCCATCCAGTGCCTTCACCTGGTTCTCGCCCTTTCCAAAATATTTTTTTACTTGATGTACCGATACAATCTCCATTGGTCCAATCCTCTCTTCCTCTTCGTTTTCCTCGTCAACTCAGCAGATAGACGGAAAAGGTCGTCCCTTTTCCAACTTTGGAACTGACACTGATATATCCTTTCTGACGGGTAATGATCCCGTTGGCAAGGTAAAGCCCTAAGCCTACGCCCTCCTGTGCGGCAGCCTCCTCTGCCCGGTAAAACCGCTGGAAGACATCGTTGTAGTGCTCCTTTTTGATCCCTATTCCGGTATCTGTGATATCCACCCTTGTATAAAACTGCCACGGACGCACCGTCACCGAAACGCTGCCTCCGGCGGGCGTATACTTGACGGCATTGTCCAGGATATTGCCCAGCGCCTCTGCCGTCCATTTGGGATCGTGGCGTACGGTAAAGGACGCATCGCAGTCTGCCAAAAGCTGGATCTCCTTCTCCTCCGCCTTCGCCCACACGGTGCTCATGGCACGGGCAATGGTATCCGCCAGATTCGCCTCCTCCATATGGATCGTGAAGGTTCCCGTCTCCAGGCGGGACATTTTGATCAGCGACTGAAGCAGGAAATCCAGTTTCTCCACCTGCCCTTCCATGGTGGACAAAAACTGCTCCTGTTTTTCCCGCGGAAGTTCATGCTGCAGCAAAATTCCGGTGAACATCCTGATATTGGCAATGGGAGTTTTCACCTGATGGGAAATATCGCTGACCAGCCCCTGGATCGTCTCTTTGTCCCTCTGGCTCTGTCTCTTTCCTTCATTCATAATGTCAAAATACTGCAGAAGCTTTCCCTGAACCTTGGCGGTCAGGCTGTCCTCATAAGGATGAAATCCTTCCGGCGTCCGCCCGGAAATCAAGGCATCCAGGGTCTCACACAGATCGTCGGCGAACAGCTCCACCTGCCGGCGCTGGTACCATGCCCACAAGCCTACCACGGCGTAGATGGCGGCGCACAGGGCAAGGATCCCATACCGTACCGCCGCCCACGGGATCCTCCTCCACAACATCCATACCAGCCCTGCAAAAAGTGCGGCGGATACAAGGATCATTCCAGAACGCATGACCGTCATGCTGCGATGTTTCATTTCTTTCCTCCCATCCAGATATAGCCCATTCCGCGCACCGTCTTGATATAAGTATGGGTATCATCCTCTACCACAAGAATTCGTCTCATCTTTCTCACTCCATTTATGTATGTCGACCTTTATAATTAACTTTTTCAATCTTTCGCCTGCTTTCGTTTGATTGGCACAATCGCTTTTACAGTATAGCATGACCGCTTTTAAATGGGAAGAGCTTTGCCCATCGGCAAAGCCCTCTTCTCATTACTGATGCTTCAAGAGACCAAACTTATTCAGTGGCCAAATACGAAGGAACGCCCTTCCTGTAATATCTCCCCGTTTGATATTTCCCACTTCCTCGAACCGGCTGTCCCGGCTGTTGTTGCGGTTATCCCCCAGAACGAAATATTCGTCATCTCCCAGGGTAATGGGTTCTGCAGCCCTTCCCGCATACTCCATGACCTCTTTTCCGTAAATATCACTCTCCAAAAGCTCTCCGTTTATGTAGACATACCCGTCAATGATCTGAACCGTCTCCCCGGGAAGCCCGATGATCCGTTTGATGAAGTGGGTCTCCTCGCCGTCTTCCTCAAAGGGGAACACGATGATGTCAAAACGCTCCGGGTCACGGAAATGGTAGCTGATCTTATCCAGGATCAGGTTTTCCTTGTCATAGAGAGTGGGATTCATGGAAGAACCGTCCACCTGGGTTCTCTGCCCTACGAATTTTACAATCAGGAGGGCTGCCACCAGGGCGATGACCAGGTACAGCACCATCTCCAAAAGCTCTTTCCACACGTTTTTCTGTTCCGTTTCCTGTTCATTCTTTTTTCTACTCATTTTCTGATCTGTCCATCTCCATATATAATATATTTTGTTGTTGTCAGGGCGAGAAGTCCCATGGGTCCTCTGGCGTGGAGCTTCTGCGTGCTGATTCCGATCTCCGCACCGAAACCGAATTCATATCCGTCGGTAAAACGCGTGGAGGCATTCACATAGACAGCGGCTGCGTCCACTTCCTCCAGAAATCTCTGTGCGTGAAAATAATCGTGGGTGATAATCGCCTCGGAATGACCGGTATTGTACCGGTTGATGTGTTCGATCGCCTCGTCCAGGGACGACACGGTCTTGACGGAAAGGATATAGTCCAGATATTCCTTTCCCCAGTCCTCCTCTGTGGCAGGGACAATTCCCGATACCGCGCCCTGTACCCGCTCGTCGCCTCTTAGCTCTACCTGTTTTTCATCCAGGCGTTTTTTCAGCATGGGGAGAAGCTGATCCACCACGCTTTCGTGCACCACCAGGGATTCGCAGGCATTGCAGACGCCGATTCTCTGGGTTTTGGCATTGAAAATGATCGATACCGCCATCTCAAGGTCTGCCGTCTCATCCACGTAAATGTGGCAGTTCCCCGTACCGGTCTCGATCACCGGTATCGTGCTGTTCTCCACGACAGAGCGGATCAGCCCGGCTCCTCCCCTCGGGATCAAAACGTCCACATACCGGTTCAGCTTCATGAACGCCTTGGTGGTCTCACGGCTGGTATCTTCGATCAACTGGATGGCAGTTCCCGGAATACCGCAGTCCTCCACAGCCTTCTGAATCAGCCTGACGATGGCGGTATTGGAGTGTATCGCATCCTTGCCTCCTTTTAAGATGACCGCATTTCCGGTCTTAAAGCAGAGCCCGAAAGCGTCTGCCGTGACATTGGGACGCGCCTCATAGATGATTCCCACCACGCCCAAGGGTACTCTCTTCTGTCCGATGATAAGCCCGTTGGGACGCTTCTTCATGGAGATCACTTCCCCGATGGGATCCTCCAGATTCACCAGCTGCCGCAGTCCTTCTGCCATCTGCCCGATCCGCTCGCGGGTCAGCTTCAGACGGTCCAGAAGCCCTTCCTGCATGCCGTTTTCCTTTGCCGCTTTCATATCCAGGTCATTCGCCGAGATCAGTTCCTCATAGCCTTCCTCCAGGTAACTGGCTGCGCGTTCCAGCACCTCGTTTTTCTTCGCGGTGGAAAGTTTTCGAAGAATTGGTTCGGCTTCCTTCGCCAATCTTCCGATTTCGATTAATTCCATCCTTATTCTCCTTTACAAAACTTCATCCGGGGTGATCAGGACCTGAGGCGCCACATCGAATTCATCTGCCGGAACCTCCGGCACGATCTGGTCGTCCAATGCAATGGCAATCGTGTGCATGGACGGATGCCTCTTTAGGTACCGGTCGTAGAATCCCTTGCCGTAACCGCAGCGATGGCGCTCTCTGTCAAAGGCAACGCCCGGCACAATCACCAACGCCTGCTCCTCTGTGGCTTCCGTAAGCCCACCTTTAGGCTCCGGGATCCCAAAATATCCGGGTTCCAAATCCTCCTTCGAGGTAAGATAGAAAAAACGCATCTCTTCCCCAAACACCTTGGGTGCCGCCACTCTCTTGCCGTCCTCCAGAGCTTTGGAGAACAGCTCCTCTGTGGATGCCTCGCCCTTGCAGTCCATATACAGATATATGGCATCCGCTTTCTGATAGAAGGGATGTGCGATCACCTTTTGGCAAATGCGGTGGCTTTTTTCCCGCAAAGCCTCGGGATCCTGAGACTTCCGTTTTTCAAAAATCAGCTTCCTAATTTGCTTTTTTTCCATATTTTTCACCTAAATCCGTGATGCTTCCGTCTAGCTCCCGGATCTTGATATTGTCCAGCTGGCTCTTCAGGTTCATCCGGAATGCCTCTATGTATTCTCTGCGAAGCGCTGCTTGCTCCAGCCGTTCTGCTTCCGTAAGCCCTTCCGCTCTCTGAAGCCTTGCAAGCTCATTGATGCGGTCGATTTTTTCCTGTGTTATCGCCATGATCTCCTCCTTCTTCAATACATCTTTTCCAGATAATCCATCAGGTAGAAGGTATCCTTCTTCTGGGAGAGGAACAGGGTTCCGTAATTTCTGCCATCCAGAATCTTGTGGATGATGTGAAAATCCCTGCCATTGGCAATCACCATGTCAATGCCTGAATTCGTAGCGATATCCGCCGCCGTCAGCTTGGAAGCCATTCCTCCGCTGCCCACGCCGCTGCTGCTGGTCGCCTTTCCCATCCGAAGCAGCCGTTCGTCCAGTTTCTCCACCACGTCGATAAACTGGGCATTGGGGTTCTCTGTGGGATCATCGGTGAACAGCCCATCGATATCTGAGAGCAGGATCAGAAGATCCGCATTCACCAGGGATGCCACAATGGCAGACAATGTATCGTTGTCGCCGAACTGCATCTCGTAGGTGGATACCGTATCGTTCTCATTCACGATGGGGATGGCTCCCAGCTTCAGAAGCTCCTGGAAGGTGTTGAGGGCATTGTGGCGGCTGAGATTGTCCATCACGGTCCTCTTTGTCATCAGGATCTGGGCACAGACCTGATTGTATTCCGAGAAAAGCTTCTGGTAGATCATCATCAGCCTCGCCTGCCCAATGGCTGCACAAGCCTGCTTCTCCTCGATCTTCTCGGGGCGCCGTTCAAAACGGGCTGCCCTTGAGCCTACTGCAATCGCACCTGAGGAAACGAGGATGACCTCTTTTCCCATATTTCGGATGTCAGAAAGCTCTCTTACCAGGATCTCCATCTTGGACAGGTTCAAGGCGCCGGTTTCTCTATGAGTCAAAGAAGAAGAACCAATCTTGATTACAATTCTTCTCTTATCTTTCAGTTTGTCACGCAAATTCAATGAATGTTCCTCCTTGGTGCCTGTTCTTTCTATTCTTTGTTTATCTTACGCCATTTTTTCAAAAAAGTCTACCTTAAATCTCCAATTTAGCTGCTGTAGTTTTCCAAAAAACCATACAGTTCCTTTTCACTTTGGATTCCCAATCCCTGTCTGATCTTCTGCTGAAGCTCACCCGGCAGGCTGTCCACTGGTATGGAGGTATGGATCAGAACTTTCTTACGCTCTCCGTCATAGACATTCAGATAGCCTTCCTCTCCATACAGATAAAAAGAATAGAGCTTTTCTTCTCCGGAAGCGTTGACCGTGTAAATCTGTTCCTCCGTCTGGATTTCCGCCTCCTTTTCCTCCTGGGACTTGGCGTCGCTCATGCAGTATGCAAAGCAGAGCAGGACGGTGCCCAAAAGCACAATCAGCCCAGCTATTTTCTTGCCATCCCGCACAAAAAAACCGATACGTTCTTTCAGGTGCATCTTCTCACTCCTTTTTGACAGTATCGGTTTTTTCCTGATTCATTATGCCTTCCATAGAGAAATGGAAGGATTATCCTACGATCAGCTTGGAAAGGTTCGGCTCCAGCAGCACGCCCTCTCTGGTATCATACCCGGCTTCGTCGCTTCTGGAAATACAGAGACTGACGAATTCATGTGCCTTCTCCACACTCTCATACAGAGAGCTTCCCTTCATGAGGGAACCTAAGAGCACCGCTGCAAAGAGGTCTCCTGTTCCCGGATAAGCCCGCCCCTTCAGCTGATAAGGGTACAGGATCGTTTCCTTCCCATCCAAAATCCCAATCCCATAGGAATCAGAAAGCGGGATGCTGGTAATGACGATCTTTGCCTTTCCAGATTCCAGAATCCCCTCACGGATCCTCGCAAGCTTTTCCCTGGTACAGACCGGCTCATAGGGTTCGCCGGACAGCAGACAGGCTTCCGTATAATTGGGCGTTGCCACAGAACTGTATGCCAGAAGTTCCTTTAAACTCCTTCCGTACGCCTCGTCAAAGTTGGAATAAAAGCTTCCGTGATCCGCCATAATGGGATCAAACAAAACAAACGCATCCGGAAACATTCCAAGAATCCGCTTTGCCTCCTCAATATTCGCCTGGTTTCCCAGATAACCGAGAAACAGGGCGTCAAAGGAAAATCCAGAGCTTTTCAGATAAACCGCGCAATCCCCGCCGAAACCGGACAGATCCCTGATGACAGGCTTTCCATAACCGCCTGTATGGGTGGAAAGAATCATCGTGGGAAGGGGTGATACCTCTGCCCCCATGACAGAGAGCACAGGCAAAATATTCGTCATAGCCGCTTTCCCGGCGCTGCACAGGTCGTGAAGCACCAGGATTCGTTTGATCGGTTTTCTCACAGCAGTCTGCATTTTTTCAGTATCCTCACAAAAAAGCTGCCCTTCGGAATTCCCAGAATCTCCGTTTCTGTAACACCCCGAAGCTTGATCAGGAGCACCAGATAAACGGCTGCCCCCACCAGAATCCCAATCACTGTGGAAATCGCATTACCCGCGAACAGATTGAACAGCTGATAAACCCCGAACACTACCAATCCCATGATTCCTGATGAAATCAGCGGGATCAAGAACGTCTTCAATATTTCCTGCCGGTAGTGCAGAAATCTGTGAATAGCAAATGCATTCAGCATGCAGATGATAAAGGCAAATACGATATTGGAATAGATCAGACTGTAAATATTCAGCCCAAGCAACTGGAGCATCACATACAGAACGATCAGATGAACCACCAGCGCAATGCCGGAATGGATCAAAGGCTCTTTCATCAGTCCCAGTCCCTGCAGGATTCCCGTGGTCAACGTGGACAATGCAAGAAGCACGATCAGAAGTGCCCCTGACTGCATCAGCCCCGCTGCCAAACTACTGGAATCTCCGAAGACCAACCGCATAATTGGAGATGCCAGAGAGGCCAATCCCACCGCACAAGGAATCGTCAGGATCATGGTATAACGTATGGTATTCCGTACCTTTGAAGAAGCCTCTCTCGTATTTTTCTTTGTCATGGCCGCCGTGAGGCTTGGAACTACCGACGGCGCAAGACAGGAGGCTATAGACAGCGGGACGTTCATCAGCACACGGTATTTACCGCTGTAGATCCCATAAATCGCCGTATACTGTCCCTCCTGCATCCCCTGCGCCTTCATCACTGCGTTGAAGATACCCTGGTCAATGATCGTACCAACGTTATAAACCAATGTGCTTAATACCACAGGAATGATTGTCAAAATAATCGCCTTATAAATATCAATATCAGCTTCCCGGCGCCGCGTATAGTCTCTTCTCAGCTGCCGTTTCAAGGTCTTGCGGTAAGCTGCGAATAAAAATGCCAGAAATGCCAATGCCACCGCAACGCTGACGACTGTCCCGGAGGTTCCTCCAGCTGCCCCATAGGCAGAAGCTAGAAGTTCGTCCCCATGGGATGCCCCAATACTCATGAACAATGCTGCACACACCACAGAAACGACTGCGTTGACAATCTGTTCGATCACCTGGGAAACAGCTGTGGGAACCATCGTCCCGTGTCCCTGGAAAAATCCTCGGAATACACCTACAATAGCGAAAATAAAGATAGCCGGCGCTAATACCCGAAGAGCATAGGAAGCATACTCCACAGACATCAGATATTTGGTGATCACTCCGGCGAGCAAAAAAGTCGCAAGAGCCATCACAGCTCCTAAAATGGCCGAAAAACGCATCGAGCATAAGAAAACTCTATACGCATTCTTCTTCTCCCCTGCGCTCAGCCGTTCTGAAACCAGTTTTGAGACGGCAAGAGGCATACTGAAAGAGGAAATCATCAGAATAATCGAATAGATCTCATTGGCGGTACTGTAATATCCGGTACCCGTGTCCCCCAAAATATTCGTCAGGGGAATCCGATAGACCATTCCTATAACACGCGCCACAAAGGATGCCACGACCAATATCGTTCCCTGCACCAGATAATCGGATTTATTTTTGCTTTTGTTTTCCACGTTACACCTCGTTTATGTGACCGGATTATTCGATCACAATGTTCTCTTCATAGCTGTCCTGGATAATGCAAACCCAGGTTCTTCCCTGATTCAGGGTAATCTCATTGCCGTCCGCATCGTAATATACCGCACGGCTGTCCGGATCATCCGGATTCTCCTTTGCCCAGGTACCCTTCACGTAGGTTCCCTTCGTGAAGTAATACATATCCCCGCCGGACTGGGTATCGATCTTCAGATATCCGTTGTCATCGTAATTCTCCCACTGGCATACCTGGAAAATGATATTTGTATAGGCAAGCTGATTGCCTGTATTCTGGTCAATCTGTGTCTCCCCATACTGGAAGCGGTTGTAAAATCCGTTCTCAGCGTCGTATTCAAACCAAGGCTCATTGACCAGATAACCCGGGCGGATCACGTTTGCCGTTCCGCCGTTTAAGGTGATGGTATCGCCATCCCCTGCAAATTTGTAATGACCTGTATAGCCTGCCTCGTATTCCTTATCATATCCGAGACGTTCGATCGCTGTGTTCAGCTGTTCCTCACTGGTATAGACATTGTGGGGTGCCGGACGGTCGTCGGTACGGTAGAAAATATCCTCCCCTGCATAACCGTTCAGCTCGCCTGCCTGCTCCTGATACTGGAGACCGCTGATATTGTCTGTATCTTCCGCATTCAGCTTGTCGAAGGCGTACACCGCCTGTCCGTAGTGGACATACATAGCGTCAAACTCTTTGGCAAAATCAATATAATAATCACGGCAGCTTCTGACGGAACCGATCTTCTCCAGTCCGCGGTAATCATCGAAGATTCCCATCAGACGGGTAAGCCCGCCTTCCACCGGAGCCTCATAGACCACCTTTGCCTCCTCGATCCCTGCCTGGGGAAGCGCGTCGTAAATATTGTTAAACATAATGGCAATGGGACGGTTGTTGGCAATCTCTGCATCGATTGTCCTGCCAGTCAGAAGGCTTCTGGTCCGGCTTTCTGTCTCGGCCGTCTCTGCCGCTGCGCTTTCTGTGGATGCCGCCTCCGTGGAAGCCGCTTCCGTAGCCGCTGCTTCTGTAGCTGCCGTCTCCGTGGACGCGGTGTCCGTGGAGGCTGCCTCTGCTGCGCCTCCGGCAAAAGTCATTGTCGCTGCTGCTAAAACAAGTGCTGCTTTCCATCTGTTCATATTCGTTACCTCTCTTTATCTTGTAATCTGAAGGCTATCCAGGATTTCCTCCTGGCGTCTTTCCATCTCCTTGGCTTCGTCAGGTTCCATGTGGTCATATCCGCACAGATGGAGCATACTGTGAGCGACCAGGAACGCAAATTCCCGCTTCACCGTATGTCCATAGGCATCCGCCTGTTCCAGGACCTTGTCCCCGGAGACCACAATATCCCCCAACATCAGCTCACCGCTCTCAGGATCGAAGGAATCTGCTTCCTCCTCCTCTGCTGCCGAAAAATCCGATGGTTTCTCAAAGAACAACATCGGGAATGACAGCACATCCGTCGGTCGGTCTATCTTTCGAAACTCCCTGTTCATCTGATGGATTTCCTCATTTCCTGTAAGAAGGAGGTTCACCTGAACCTCATAGGGGCAATCTTCATAATCCAGCGCTGCCGCTATCACTTCCTTTGCCACATCCTCAGGCGAAAAAGGCCATTCCTTTCCATATTCATCTTCAAAATATAATGTCATGTCCGCCTCCTGGCTGAAGACCTTTTCCCGGAAGATTTCTTCTCGTAGTCCTCGTAGGCATTGACGATCTTCTGTACCAGCGGATGACGAACCACATCCTTGCTGGTCAGGGTACAAAAAGAAATTTCCTCTACGTTTTTCAGTACCTTCATGGCAACCTCCAGGCCTGACTGCACCGAGTTCGGCAGATCCTTCTGGGTGGAATCCCCGGTCACGATGACTTTGGAGCCGAATCCGATCCTGGTCAAAAACATTTTCATCTGGGCTGGAGTGGTGTTCTGTGCCTCGTCCAAAATGATAAAGGCATTGTCCAGCGTCCGTCCCCTCATGTAGGCTAAGGGGGCTACCTCAATGAGACCCTTTTCCATATTTTTGAGGAAGCTGTCGGCTCCCATGATCTGGTAAAGGGCATCGTACAAAGGACGGAGATACGGGTCTACCTTGCTCTGCAGATCTCCCGGAAGGAAGCCCAGCTTCTCTCCCGCCTCGATTGCCGGACGGGTCAGAATGATCCTGGACACCTCCCCTGCTTTAAATGCCTGGATTCCCATTGCCATTGCAAGGTAGGTCTTGCCGGTGCCTGCCGGTCCGATGCCAAAGACGATCATATTGGTACGCATCGCGTCCACGTATGCCTTTTGTCCCAGTGTCTTGGGCTTGATGGGCTTTCCGTTCATGGTATGGCAGATGCAGTCTTTATCGATTTCCACCAGGGATCCCGTCCCCGTATTCTCCATTGCCATCGCCAAAGCGTAATTTACATTCTGTTCCTCAATCACGTTGCCCCTCTTGGAGAGCTCCACAAGTTCGTTAAACACATCCTTCGCCTTTGCGGCAGAAACCGCATCACCGATGATCTTCAGCACTCCGTCACGGAGGATCACCGTGACATTTAATGTCTTTTCGATTTTTTTGATAAACTGGTCGTACTGACCAAATACATTTCGCTCATGCTGTGCCGGAATCTCGGTAATTGTCTCAATGATACTCATTCCTAAACGGTCGTCCTTTCTACTCTTTTTCCGGTTACGGAATCATTTTAACACCTTTTCCTCATATTTACTACCGGAAAATGTATTTTGATGGCTGAACCGTTACAATTTTACCACTCTGTACCTGTGATTTCAACCCTCGATTGGAATTTCCGTCACCCGTTTGCCGGTTTTCTGAATCAGCGTAACCGTTCCCTCCATCCTGCATTCCTTCCCGGTTACAGTGATTTCGATCTGCTTGTCTTCGATCTCGGCGCCGCCATCCTGAATTTTCTGAAGGTTTGCTTGGATCTGCCTTGCTGCTTCCCGCTCTGCCTCCTCCCCGGTATAAGTAAATGTTTCCATACGGTATTCCCGGCTGATCCTCTGCCCTACAAAGAGGGGCAGCTTGAAGTATCTGGAAAATCCAAGCTGATGGCTCTCCGTCATGGTGTCATAGTCGGAAAACGCTGTATCTGGATGGGCGAGGCGGAAAATCCCGTTGAAAATCCGGATAAAATAATCCTTCTCCTCCCTTCCGGTATAGACCTTTTTTTGATATTGGAGGGGAAAGGAATCCTGGTATTCATAGACCGTACGAAGAAAAATATCCGCGTCCGCGGCGCAGTATTCCGTCTTTTCCAACTCCTGGCTGTCATTGTAGATGGGAAGCGCTGAGGAGACCAAAATCTCCCCTTTCTCCACCCTGTCCCCTGCTTTCACAAGGGGCGTTCCTTTTCTCGTCACGATACTCACGACCGTTCCGCCCCGCTCCGCCTGAAGGCTGCTTACGGGAAGCTGTTCCTGCCCCGGATCTGTGATGGCATTTTCCTCAACGTCAATGAACAGGCTGGTCCCCACAAGCCTTGCTGATACCCAGATAAAATCCGGGAATTCCTGGCGAAGCTTTGCCTGAAGCTCCTTACAGTCTAGTGTACTTTTTTTTGCTCCAAAAAATACCCCTTCGCTTTTTAAATAGGCAAAAACCGTCTCGTCGGTTTCTCCCAAATTCCCGGAAACCTCAATGTTCCAGATAAAAGAAGACAGGAAAAACATCAAAAGGAAGCCGAACAAGGCTCCTACTGCCAGGAATTTTCTCCGCCGATATGTATGGAGAAAGAACGGGAAGCCGCTTTTTTTCACGATCTTGATCCTGGTGGAACACTTCCGCCTGATGTCCTTCAGCTTCCGGACATCACAAAGACGGATGCTCAGCTCGTATCCTCCGTCCACGGACAAAAGATCCCAGGTATCGATCTCTTTGGCGCTCAGAAGGTTTAAGAAACGCTCATAGGAGCCGCCCTCAAGACGGATTCTTACCCATCCCTTCAGATACCTCTGCAATGCTTCGATCAACCGGCTCCTCCTTTCAGAAACTGTATGGCTGCAATCCGCCCCTTCACCTTCAGCTCCGCCTTTGTATAATAAGAAAGATACAGACAGCTTCCTTCCACCTTGATAAGTCCCTGCTTTGTCCTTATCAGAAGAATGCTGTCTGTATATTCCAGAATGCTTTTGTAGTTTTCAATCACAAGCTCCTCCTGCCCGGTCATCGTCAAAAGCGGGAGGGCGCCGGAGAGTTCACCGGGGATCGCCATCCCATCGGCAATTCTCCGGCGGAGCTTCTTTTTGTTTGGAAACATAGGGCGACCTCTGGTTTTATTATCCAGTATATGTCGCCTTCCAGTCTCCTATGCGAAGGAACGTGTCACGATTCTTCCTCATTCCATGCCGCATAGCCTGCCAGGAACTCTTGCCCGCTCAGCTTTTCCACAGACCGGATGCTTCCATCCTCGTCCCTGGACAGATAGAGATAGACTCCCTCTTCGACGCTTCCATTGGTGTAGAAGCCTCCGTCCTCATCCAGCAGCGCTTTCACCCTGCTGCCGTCATAGGTCAGATTTCCCTCTTTGTCCTCCGTGATCCCGGCTTTCTCATATTCCTGGTATTTTTCCTTCTCTTCCTCTGTTGTGTAAGTAAAACTGCCTCCTTCCGAAGCCTCTGCACTCCCCTCCACGACAGATGCCATCCTGCTGTCCTCTGCCTTTTCCGCTGTGGTGCTGGTACTTGAAGACACTGCTTCTGATACGCTGTCCTCTGATACTTCCTCCGCTGCGGTACTGGTATCCGAAGAGGCTGCTTCTGCTGCGCTGTCCTCTGATATCTCCTCTTTCTGCTGGTTCAGGTTCTCCCAGGAAAACCAGGCAGGACCTGCCTCGTAAGCCACTGTGTACGCTTTTGAGGGAATGCCCGCTCCCATACACAGCCCTCCGATGCATACTGCGGTCAATAATCCGCTAATTACTTTTTTCTTCATAATGATTTCAACTCCTTTCGAGTATCAGGATACCAGAGGTATCTGTGATTCCCATGGAGCTTTTATGTATTTTCTGTGGAGCTAAGCACAAAGGTAAACTTTACTCCCTCCTCCGTATTTTCCGCCCAGATCTTTCCTCCTGCCTGTTCCAGCAGGCTCCTCGCAAGATACAATCCGAGTCCGCTTCCTCCCGTTTCCTTGCTTCTGGAACTCTCCACCCTATAAAAGGGCTCGAACAATCGAAAGAAAGCCTCCTCCGGAATCTGGGTTCCCGTATTCTCTATGGAAAACCGGCACATCCCCTGCTCCTTTTTCAGTGTTACACAGATCCGGTTTCCTCTCGGCGTATACCGATAGGCATTGGAAAAAAGATTTCCCAGCACCTTTTCCATTCTTCCTGGATCGCCCTGGATCCACAGATGCTCCGGAATATCCAGCTCATAGGCAAGCGCCTTTTCTTCCAAAAGCTCCATCCTCACTGCCAGCTGATGGCGGATCAGCTCGGAAAGATCCATCCGTTCTTCCCTCCTCTGCTCCCTTCCCGATTCGATTCTGGCTGCTGTCAGGATTTCCTGCACCAGGCTTTCCATGGTGTCCACCGTCTCCAGGGAGCGGTTCAGGTAATAATCCCGTTCCCGATATGCCCCTACCCGGCTTATCATCCCGCTTAGATGCCCCTTTAAAATGGTCACCGGCGTTTTCAGCTCATGGGAGACCGCTGCGTAAAAATCCATACGCCGTTTCTCCAGTTCCCTCTCCTTCTCAATGTCGCTTTTCAGCTGACGGTTTGCCTCCTTCAAATCAGACAGCGCCCTAGAAAGATTGCCGGACAGCTCGTTTAGGCTGTCCGAGAGGATTCCGATCTCATCCTCCCGCTTTTCCTCGCATCGGCTGGAAAAGTCCAATCCTGCCATTCTTCTGGAAATGCCGCTGATCCGCCGGATCGGACGTGCCAGATACCATGCGGAAAGCAGCGCACACACCAGGGATAGTCCCAGAATCACTGCGATGAGAACAGGCAGAATCCCGATTAGTATGTTCATCACCTGACTTACCGCATCCATCGTCCCGCTGACTTCCAAGCTGTATCCCGCCTCCCCGATCACAACGTCCAAGGTCAGCACATCTCCCGAGCCTCCTTCGGCATCCACTGCAGCCTCCCTGGCATCTGCCGCCGTATCTTGCCAGACTTCTGCTGCATCTACAGAAATCATGTCGTCGCCAAGTATCTCTTCTGCTTCTGACGAAGCAGTATCGCCTTCCGATCGTTCTATCCCGCTTGCTTCCGCCGAGACATCGGCGTTCTCAGACGCCTCACCCACTTCTGCCGCGATCACCTCAGGATACACCTGATTCCCATAGGAATCCCACAAGAAAATTTCAGCCCTCTGCTCTGCCTCAAAATCGGGCAAAAGAGCGAGGGCATCTTCCAGGGTATCACAATCTTCCAACTCCTCCCTCAGGCATTCCGAAGCCCGGTAGAGACTGTCTGTCAGTTCATCGGTATAGACAGCCGGCAGAAATTGGGAAATACACAGATAGGTGACTGCACTCACCAGAAGCAGCAATCCAAGGGTCATCAAAAAAATCTTAGCCGACAGGCTACCTCTTATCCGCTTTATCAATCCGATATCCCACCCCTCTGACTGTCTCTATGTAATCTCTGTTCAGCTTTTTTCTCAAATTCTTGATGTGGGTGTCCACGATCCGCTCATCTCCGAAATAGTCGATTCCCCACACCTGATCCAACAGGTTTTGTCTGGTGAATACCCTCCCCAGATTGGTGAGGAATACCTTTAAAAGATCAAATTCCTTCTGGGTCAGCACCAGTTCCTTTCCGCCAAGCACCGCCCGGTACTCCACAGGATCCAAAGTGAGTTCCCGGTAAGAAAGCGTCTGGGATGCGGCATCTGCGCCGGCTCTTCTCAATATCGCAGCCACCTTGTACATCAGCACCTGGGGAGAAAAAGGCTTTGTGACATAGTCATCTGCCAAAAGCTTCATCCCTTTGAGCTGATAGCATTCGTCCTCCAAAGCTGTCAGCATCACCACCGGCACATCCGATTCCTTTCGAATCACCTCCAGCACCCCGTAGCCGTCGATCTTGGGCAGCATGATATCCAAAAGCACCAGGGAAAAGGGCTCCTGATGAAATTTCTGGATCCCTTCCACTCCGTCCCACGCTACAGAGACCTGGTATCCTTCTGCCTCCAGATAATTTTTCAAGACCTCCTGAATCCCCCTGTCATCCTCCACGATCAAAATCCTGTTCATGATTGTCCCTCCTCGTCAGTCCTATAGCATATCACCGGATTATGTGATTTTTATGGAGTTTGGGGATATTCATGAAGTTTCATGGAGCGGATCTAAGATTTCTTTCGCCTTGGCAAGCCGGTCATAGAACTGCGGATAGAAGTCCTCCTCCGTCTGGTAAGGCGCCATAAAAAAGCTTCTGGTCAGATACAGGTTGAATTTTCGGATCAGCTCCTCATGGCCGGTGGAGGTAAAGACCTCTTCCACTTCCTCCAGAAAGTAGTGCCAGTCCCGCACAAACCGTTCATATTCCTTCGGCCGTTCCACATGGATCCAGTTTTTGACCTTGACCTTCAGCCGGTTCTCCTTGCTGCACTCATGGATCTGCAGAAAATACCGGAAGTCTCCGTTCTCATAGTATCTGCCTAAGGGGAACAATCGGCAGATCCCCGGACGGAACGCATGGATCCTGCATCTTCCCTGGGAATCCAAAAAACCGCATGCCTCCTCCTGCCCGGACATCTTAAGATTCGGCAGGATCACGCCGTCCACCACATTCAGCTCGACCAGGCGGTTCAATAACTCCTCAAAACAAACCTTCAGGTTCTTTGTCATCAGATAGATATCCATAGGATCCAGGATAATGGAGCTTCCCATCCCCCGGCAGCAATCGGAGCATCCTTTGCAGCCCTGGCAGTCAGCCTTCACCAGATCATTGAGGGAATACAGCCTTCCATCGGAAATCTCTTCTAAACTTACCTGTCTTTTCATCGTTCATTCCTTTCCTTCGATCCATCCGTCATCGATCCTTTGCGTAAGGATAGATCACTTTCATGCGTTCATCGTCAAACTTTTCGTCCATCCATTGTTCCCAGCTGTACACAGCCGGTTCTCCCGCATCCCTGGCATCATAACGGATCAAAGCCAGGGCAGACACCGCCATATTGACCACCATAAATACAACGGCAATCCAAGTCACAACCTTTCCAAACTTTTTTGGCACTTTTTCTATCAAATAAGAGACTTTCGGATAAAGCACTTTGATCCAGAGAACCGCCGCGATTCCCCAAAACAGGCAGTAAAGCAGGTTGACCCTGCCTCCCAGGTTAAACGGAAGTTTGCTGTAATCCCAGAAAATCTTCCCGAATACGATCTCTCCCATCACACTGCACAGATACTCATATGCTCCTCCCATTAAGGTTCCCACACAGAAAATATAGCGATCCGGCTTCTCCTTATCCCGATACAGCAGAATGGTTGCAAGGACGATCGCCATTCCCCAAACGATACTGAACGGTCCCCATACCAGGCTGCTCCGGCTCACCCATTCCCCCGCTGTAATCCGCATAAAGATGGTTTCCACCAGATCCCCAATCAGAGAACCGATAAAAAACAGCCAAAATAATTTGTAAAACCCACACCCTTCAGCGAATTTCTCCGCCTGCTCATCCTCTTCCTTTTTTTCCTGAATCGAAGGGTAAGCCTTGATCATACGGTTCCGGACATGCCGGACGATAAACATCCGAAGCTTATGCGTCCATTTTCCCAATGCGTGATTCCACTGGGTAACGGCAGGGATTTCCTGATGAATTCGAAGTGCCACAGCCATAGAGGTCACAAAATCCATCAAGCCGATGGCGCACATCGCCAACACAATCCCCTTTCCCAGGATGGAGGGAATCAGATGAAACACGGACACCAGCAGATCATTCCCATACATGACCGCCACCATGCCCAAAATTCCCCAGAGGATCGAATAACTGAGACAGATATAACCGTCAAAATTGAACTTTTTGTCCGAATAGTCCCACCATTTCTGATGGTTCATTCTCTCCAAGAGCTTCCCAGTCACCCACTCCGCCGTAGTCCCTAAGATCGTACAGCCCAGGAACAAAAAGAATGGTTCATCGACCAATTCCCAGAAAACAATGGTCATCAGCGTGGCAGAAATGCCATAGACAAAGCAGACCGGTCCGGAAAACAAGCCTTTGTTGATAAATGTCTTTTTCTTTATTGTCGCCGCAATGGTTTCAATCACCCATCCCACAAAGGAATAGATAAAAAAAAGCCAAAGCAGCTCATATCCTGTGTACTTCATAAATTCCTCCGTTGTCGTATTCGTTTATGCTTTTATCAAGCAGCTCATTTCTCGTTTATCACATGTCTGGCACGCTGTTCGTATTCCTTTGGAACATAAATATAATACTGGGTGCTGAACTCTGTATGTTCTCCTGCCCTGCCCAGCAGATTCGTCCGGGCGCCAATCGTCCTTCCTAATCCCCCGGAATCTACGATTTTGGTTTTGTATGGAATCCCTGCCCCGGAAAGTCTGTTCCTGGCTTCCGCAAATCTTTCCATGCTCTGTGTGATCAGTACCTCTCTTTTCATTGCAGCCTCCTTTCGGCATTTCTCAATATACTATGATACCATGTTCTTTTCCAGGATACAATCACTCTTTTCCTGTCATTTTGGGCAAACTTTTTTCATAAACTGACTGCAAAAAGATATGGAATGAAAGCATGGATACCTATTCTGTCTGGAAAAAACGGATTGCCCTTCTGGCATTATTCCTCTGCGTTTATCTGGCTGGCGGCGGCATCGGCATGATCTATCCCTGTCCTTTTCTGGCTGACCGTGCCGCCGCTGAATCGGGCAACTGGGGCTTAAGCTTTCAGGAGGAAGGCGCTGCTCCCGTGGGGAACGCCTCCTCGGAAGAGCTGAGACAATACCGGGCTGCCTATGTGGACGACACGGAAGAAAAGGTCATCTACCTCACCTTTGACTGCGGCTTTGAAAATGGAAATACAGAAGCGATCCTGGATGCCCTGAACAAACATCACGCCACAGGCACATTCTTTGTGGTAGGGCATTTTCTGGAAAGCTGCCCGGATCTCATAAGGCGCATGGCGGATGAAGGGCACATCGTCGGAAACCATACCTACCATCACCCGGATATGTCCCAGATTTCCTCTATGGAAAGCTTTGAAAAAGAGCTCTCCGATGTGGAAAGCCTCTACCGCAGCATCACCGGAACCGAAATGAGCCGTTTCTACCGACCTCCCCAGGGGAAATACAGTACAGAGAACCTTACCATGGCAAAGGAACTGGGTTATACCACCTTTTTCTGGAGCCTCGCCTATGTAGACTGGCTGACCGACGATCAGCCAACCGCCCAAGAGGCATACGACAAGCTGCTGACGCGCATCCATCCCGGCGCCATCGTGCTGCTCCACAATACCTCCTCCACCAATGCCGCCATCCTGGATGATCTGCTGACCAAATGGGAGGAGATGGGCTATCACTTTGCCCCCTTAAGCGACCTGGCTGCGAAGCTGTAAATCTCCGAATACTGGCAATCTCCAAATAGCGGAAAAGGACGGAATGCCTGTCTCTGACATCCCGTCCTTTTCCTATTCACCGATGCAACCGTTCTTCGCACCGATGTGATCGCTTTTTATTCCCGCGGGCAACGAGCTAAGCGGACATGCTTGCATGTCCATTTTGCGACTGCCGCGAGGGTCAAAAGCTCCGCAGCTCTGCTGCGCTGCAAATTTAATGCCCTGTAGCTTGCTGCGGGGTTTTTGACTTCAGGAAGGTCTGATAATCTTCATAGTTCTTCTGCAAAAGGGTCGGCGTATCAAGCCCGTACGGGCAGTTCTCCTTGCACTTGCCGCAGTGCAGGCAGTTCTCGATCTTTTTCATCTTTTCCTGCCATTCCGCGGTCAGCCATGCCTCCTCGGGCGCCCTTCGCAGCATCAGGCTCATTCTGGCACAGTTGTTGATCTCGATTCCCGCAGGGCAGGGCATACAGTAGCCGCAGCCTCGGCAGAAATCACCGGACAAGTCTTTCTTCTCCTGCTCGATCATCTGTTTCCGTTCCTCTGTGAGTACCGGTTCCTGCTCCTGATAGCTCAAAAATTCATCCAGCTCAGATTCCCGCTGCACTCCCCAGATCGGCTCCACCCCGTCATATTCTGCCATGAACGCATAGGCGAGCGCCGAGTCGTGGATCAGACCCCCAGCCAGACCCTTCATGGCGATAAATCCCATATTCCTCTCCTTGCACGCCGCCACCAGCTCCAGCTCTTTTTCCGAGGCAAGATAGGAAAACGGAAACTGCAGCGTCTCATAAAGACCGGACTCAATGGCATCCCACGCCACCTTCAGCCGATGGTTGGTGATCCCGATGTGGCGGATTTTCCCTTGTGCCTTTGCCGCCTCCATCGCTTCGTAGAGACCCGAACCGTCGCCGGGCTTCGGACAGACTGCCGGATTGTGGAACTGATAGAGGTCGATATAATCCGTCCTAAGCTTTCTAAGGCTTTCCTCCAGATCCTTCCAGAATTCCTCCGCCGTTGAGGCAGCGGTCTTGGTACTGATGATCAGCCTTTCCCGAATGCAGGAAAACGCCTCTCCCAGCTTTTCCTCACTGTCTGAGTAAGCCCTTGCCGTATCAAAATAATTGATTCCGTGGTAAAACGCCTTCTGAAGCAGATAGACTGCCTCTTTCTTGGAAATCCTCTGGATGGGCAAAGCTCCGAATCCATTCTTTCCCACCACCAGATTGGTTTTTCCCAGTGTTACGCTTCTCATATCAATTCCTCCTCTTAATGTCGTTGCTGCTGATCGCTGAATATCTCACAAAATCTGCCTGCAAAGGACGGTTCCTCCCCTCCTGCGTACAGATGGGAAATATCTCCGATCCGCGTCGCCCGGAAAAAAGCACAGCCTTTCTCCCGCTCCTCTGTCACCAGCTCCGTCACCGAGGACGGCGCCATCATCAAACTGTGCCACAGCACAAAGGGAGATACGCCAAACAGATGCGCCATCAAAACACAGCTCACCCCAAAATGGCAGAAAAACGCTGCCGTACGCCTGCTCTCCCGTTCCACGCGGTAATGATCCCCTTCCCGCACATATCCATAATTGGCAAGCCACTGGTCAAACTCCCCTGTCACCCTGGTATAGAGCTCCACCAGATCACTATGCTTTGCCACCTGGGACATTTTCCAATCCGTAGGGTGAAAATATTCCGGATGCTCCGTCCAGTAAGCCGGAACCATATCCCAGACGATCCTTTTCCGGTACCTTCCCGATTCCTTTTCCGTATTGGGAAACGCCCGGATCAGTTCTTCCGATCCATTGATATCCACTTGGCTTGGAAACTCCTCCAGCCAGGGAAACATCACCGCGCTTCCCCCCGTCTTTTGCAGGGTATAGGCGGCGGTATCCCTGGCTCTCCCAAGGGGTGACACATAAAAGTCGTCAATCTGCATCCTGGCTGTCCTCTCCGCAAGCAGAGATGCCTCCATCCTTCCCTTGGCAGTCAGCGTATCATTCACATAGTCCGGATCTCCATGGCGGATCAACACTAATTTCATCTTCTGTCCTCTCCCATCTTCCGTTTTTCCTCCAGGCTGGAGAAAAACAATTCGTAATAGTCGTCCTCCCCTTCCAGCATCGGCGAATTCTCCCCGCCCCCGTTAGTGCTCCTTCTCATGGAGGCATAGAATTCCTCTCCCTCCTGGATCAGCTCCATCTCGTAGATGGGATAGCCGTACTCCCGGCATTTCCTGCAGAAGGCTGACAGGGGATTCTTCTCCTGTCTGGTAGCCAGAAGCTCTTGCCTCAATCCTTCATCCTCCCATGCTTTCCGTTTCAACTCGTCCAACATTTCCGCAACATTCATCTCTTATCATCACCTTCCTGCTTGGTCACAAACGCTCGTTTTCCGTTGGCTATGTTCTATTATAATCAATCGTGGAGGAAATGCCAAGACGGAAGATGAAGAATCTGATCGGATAGGGAAGGATCTCTGCCCTCCGGCGTATCACGCAAAAAGATCAGGCAGCCTTTTCACCGCCTGATACCTTTTCAAACTTTAATTCTTTTCGCCGTGTCCGCGTCGATCGCGATACGAAAGTTCCCTGCTCTGACGATCACGCCTCCTGATAGCTTCTGGATCACCTTAACGGTGCTGCCTTCCTTCATGTGGCGGTCTCTCAGGAAATTCAAAACTCCCGGCAGGCCGAACATCCATTTCACGGTATAGCTTTCCCCAGCTTTTGTCTCTGACAACGCCATCATAGAATCCCCTCCTTTGACTGGGTTCCCCGTTTGTTTACTTCATATTTTAAAAGTTCGTCTATGGGTTAGTCAATGGAAATTCTTTGATTCTAAAGCATATACACAGACAGCTCATGGAGGGCTCTTGTCGCACAGATATAGTTTGCCTGGCGGTAAATGGATGAGCCATTTCCCCGGGACAGCACAAAGACCTGGTCGAACTCCAGCCCTTTCGCCAGATAAAAGGTCGTCACCGTCAGCCCTTTTTTGAAGGAGGAGCTGTTCCGGTCAATGTAGTGGACGTTTAGACCCTGTTCCTTCAGGATTTTGTATGCATCTTTTGCGTCCGCTGCCGTCATAGCAAGGACCGCCGCCGTCTCATAACCCTTTCCGGCGAAATCGATCTCCTTCACAGCCAAGGAAAGCGCCTCCTGGATATCGGATACCTTTCTCTCCTCCACCGGCTTTCCGTGACGTTCCAGAAGCTCCAGCCCCGTCACTCCCGTGATGGAAGAGGCATAATTGGCAATCTCCACAGTATTTCGGTAGCTTTTGTTGCTCACAATCTTTCGGATCTGTTTGCCGAAAATCTTTGGAAGGAAGGTCATCACATCCCGTTCCTCCTCATCCATCGTCTGCGCCCGATCTCCCAGAATCGTCATCTTACAGGAAAACATCTGCTCCAGGATCAGGTACTGAAGATAGGAATAGTCCTGCATCTCGTCGATCACTAGGTGCTTGATGTTCCGTTTGCTGTGATTGCAGAACAGGCGGTATTTCAGATAGAGCATCGGATAGACATCCTCATAGCGAAGCTTCCGATTCTGATAGTCCGTATCCTCCAAAGGCTCATATCCCATGCTTTCCAAAAAATTACTGTAAATCTGATACAGGTCACGGGTAAGATACATGCTGCGGCATTTCTGTTCCAGCTTTTCCCGGTCTTCCTCCGAGATCTGCCGTTTTTTCAGTGTCTCATACTCGTCTATGAAGGATTCCACCACCTCATCCATTCTGGACAAAAGAGGAATGTCCTGGAACTTAAAGTAAAAGAGATCGATGAATTTCTCCTCCGTATAGGTGATCCCTTTCCATTCAACCCTCCTGAAATCCATCAGCTCATCCTCAAGCTGTGCCAAAAATCCCTCTATCTCCCCTGCAAAAGCCGCAGACTGCTTTTCGTGATACCGTGCCTGTTCTTCCTTATCCAGAGAATTCAGCGCCCTCTCGATCTGGTCATAGGCATCCTCGATATCCTCCACCGTATCTTTCAGCTCTTTGTAGGCAAACAAATCAAAGCTCATCTCCTGGATCTGTTCTTCCCCAAGCTCTGGAAGGATATGGGAAATATAGTCTGAAAAAACGCCGTTTGGGGAAAGGATCAGCACATCGGAGGATTTCAGGTTCTTGCGGTCATGATAAAGCAGATAGGCGATCCTGTGGAGGGCGACGGAGGTCTTGCCGCTCCCTGCAGCCCCCTGAATCACCAGAATCTTGTCCTTCGTATTCCGGATGATGGCATTTTGCTCCTTCTGGATGGTACGGACAATATCCTTCAGCTGGACGTCCCCATTGTTTCCCAGCTCCTGCTTCAGGATTTCGTCATCGATCTTGATGTCGCTCTCAAATTCATAGAGCATCTTGCCTTCCCGGATCTTGTACTGCCATTTGGAGGTCACTTCTCCTGTCTGCAGCCCTCCAGGCGCTTCGTAGGAGGCTTCCCCCTTATCGTAATCATAAAAGAGACCGCTTACCGGTGCTCTCCAGTCATAGACCATGGGAAGGGCACCGAGCCTTCTGGCAAAATTTCCGATTCCGATATAAAATCGTTCTGCCTCTTCTTCCCCTTCATAGACAAAATCCACCCGCCCGAAAAACGGCGAATCCAACATCCGCTTCAGCCGGCTTCGCATCTTTTGGGTCTGCTGATTGGCGTTGACCTGATTGAAAAGCGCCTGCTGGTTGTCAAAATTTTCGTAGCCGTACTGATCCATCTCTGTATAGTTTTCCCAGTAATATTCGTGCATTCCTGCGATTTCTTTCTGTCCTTCTTCCAGAGATTCCTCCACTTCCTCAAGCCGTTTTTGAATTTCACCGGTCACCAGTGCCAAATATTCTTTTCCGTCGCTCATGATGTTTTCTATTGATTCCTTTCTTCCAAAACAGCATTTTGGATTCTCTCATAAAGTTCTTTGGTTTCCTCAGGAGTTTCCTGATTCAGGACGACCACTCCGCCCGAGGTTTGAAAGACTACATAGCTTTTGCACCTCACATACGCATACAGGATGTAATTTCCAAACTGCTCATTGGCAAAATGCCCTTCCAAAAGCCTCATGCTTCCCAGACCGCCGGTGCGTCTTCCCAAATTGAGATTTTCCTCATAGGAGATCTCCTCAATCTCATCCAGCGCAACCTCATAGTCGCCCCAATAGGAGGCTTCGATCCCGACGGAGCCTTCGTTCACCTCAATCTTGACATCCCCTGTCAGCAGCAATACTCCCGTCCCAATGCAAAATACGGCGATAATCACTGTAGTGACAATGCCAGTCCCAAGCTTTTTCTTCTTTTCCGCAGGTGTCTCCTCCGGGTGCTCCGGATTCTTGACCAGACAGACGGTGTTGCTAAGGATCAAAAGCCCGACGATGACAAGAAAAATCCCTGCCGGCACCGCCACCCCAAGCCATGCAGGGGGATCGTCCTGAAAGACAGCGCAAAGCCCCACCAAAACCGTCAGGATTCCCATTCCTGCACCCATGACGCGGCAAAGTCTCTTTTCATTGTACCGTGCCTTCTCCTTCTTGCTGGCGGTATTGTACCCTGCAATCAGAAAGGCGCCCTTCCCCAGCAGAAATACCACAGAAAGGACAAAAAAGACTGCCGTAATCGCCCATTCCATTCCTCACCCCTCCTTGATCCACTCTTCATTTTTACCATCTTACCATAAACGGTTGGGTATTACAACCAGGCTTTCCAACTATAAGAAAGCCGGGCGCCATCCATGGGGCATCCCGGCTTTGTTTTCCTGTTCTTGTTTGCTGGTCGTTATTGGTACTGAATGTTTGGCGTTACTGCCTTTTCCCGATCGAATTCCGGATTGAAATAATAATAGTTTTTGGCATCCAGTGTCTCCTTGGTCCGCTCCAGCGCTTCTCCAAAACGCTGGAAATGGACAATTTCCCGTGCACGCAAAAACTTCAGCGGCTCCCGGATCTCGGGATCTGTGATCATTCGGAGAAGGTTGTCGTACACCGTCCGGGCTTTTTGCTCCGCAGCCAGGTTCTCTGTGAGATCCGTTATGGCGTCCCCTTTGGACTGAAACTCTTTTGCCGTGAAGGGCACCCCGCCGGCAGCCTGCGGCCAGATGCCAGCCGTGTGGTCGATATAATAGGCATCAAATCCGCCAGCCTTTGCTTCCTCGACCGTGAGATTTTTGGTGAGCTGGGCGACCATGGCACAGATGATTTCCATATGCGCCAGCTCTTCTGTCCCGATATCCGTCAGAAGACCCCCTACTTCTTTCAACGGCATGGTATACCGCTGCGCCAGATAGCGCATGGAAGCAGAAAGCTCCCCATCCGGTCCTCCGTACTGGCTGATGATCAGCCGCGCCGTCTGGGGACAGGTTTTGGTGATTTTTACCGGATACTGCAGCCGTTTCTCATACATCCACATCAGACGCAACCTCCTTCCCATGGAATCGGACCACTCTGCCAGCAATAGCATTCAGACGCCGGATTGGTCTCATAGATCTCTGCCATGCAGTCCCCGGTAAGGGGATAAAAGTTCCTGGCAAATTCCCGAAGCAGTTCTTTTCTCTTCTGGGCAGCGGTCTTTAGAAGCTCCAATCCGTTGACGTCTCTGGGATGTGTGTCCAAATACAGACGAAGGTCATCCAACACAAACGAAATTTCCTGGATCTGCCGCAGGCTGTATTCCTCCTGCTTTTTTCCCTGATTTTCCATGGCTTTCAGGATCGAGCCCTGACTGGAGGCAGACTTGTCCGCCCCGCCAGTCTCCGTCACATAGAACGGCTTGTCTAAATCTGGGAAAATCGTCCCGCGGCAAAAAGCCTTGTCCGGCTCATAAATCTGTCCCCAGTGCTGAATAGGCACAGAGGCGATTGCCAACTCTTCCTGGTTCATAAAAAAACCCCCTTTCAAACTTGGTTCCGCAGATAGTATGTGCGAAAAATGTCTGCTTTTGATAGGGAGTTTTTTCATATTTTTCAGGACAGCAGAATCTCTGTCATTTTTTCCGGATCCATCTCCTCCAGCAGATAATCTGCATTGGGTGCGTCTTCCTCCGGAGAAAGATTGGAATGGACATACAGCGCAGCCAGACCGGCTTCTTTGGCACCTTCTATGTCACAGATTCCATCGTTTCCGATCATAATCGCCTGCTCGCGGCAGATTCCATAAGTTTCCAGAAGCTTTTCAAAAAAGCGGATATCCGGCTTCTTCACTCCATGCTCTGAGGAAATGAAAATACCGTCAAAATAGTTTGCAATGTTCAGAGCCCGCATCTCATATTCTGTAAAAATTTTCTGCGCATTGGACAGAAGATACATCTTTTTCCCATGCTTTTTCAAGGTTTCCAGCATTTTCCTTGTGCCTTCATACAAGCGCAGGTACTCCGTGGAAAGAATCCTGAACAGCTGACCGGTGTAAACGGCATGTTCAAGGGGAAGAGTAACGCCCTTTTTCCGGTACAGCTCCTCAAACACACGCTCAATCTCGATCTCCGGAAACGCCTCGTGGGAATCCTGGCGGAGCTTCGGATGCCCTGCCTCCATCTCCTGCACCGTCTGGAGAAATGCCTGGTGCAATTCTTCCCCTTGATAGCATGCACCATAGTAGCCATAAAACAATGCCAGCTTCTCCCAAAGTTCTGTTCCCGATTCCTCCGTACGGATATCCACCAGGGTTCCATAGAGGTCAAAAATACAGGTTTCGTACATGAAGTCTTTCCCTTTCCTTTGTATCAAATTACGCTCTGCAAGCTCCGTCCACAGAAAGGATCTCCCCTGTCACATAGGATGCCATATCGCTTGCCAGAAATACAAACGCATCCGCCACTTCCTTGGGCTCTCCAGGTCTTCCCATAGGAATTTTGGCAGAGATGGCATCTACCATGTGCTGAGGCAGGGCGCTTACCATATCCGTTTTCGTCACGCCCGGAGCCACCGCATTTACACGGATATGATCCTTCGCCAACTCCCGGGACAGAGAGATGGTCAGCCCGTTGACCGCGAACTTGCTAGTTGGATAGCCCACACCACTTGGCTGTCCGCTGATGCTCACCATGGAGCTGGTATTCAGGATCACACCTCCGCCCTGTTCTTTCATGATCTTTGCCGTAGGCAGGATCGTGTAAAACATGGCGCTTACATTCAATTTCATAATTTTGTCAAAATCCTCTGCCGTATACTGATACAGCGGGGTGCTCTGGCTGATTCCAGCGTTATTGACCAAAATATCGATCCTTCCATACTGCGCCTTCACTTCAGCGATTGCCGCTTCCACTTCCGCCGCATCGGTAAGGTTGGGATACATCCCGCTTACCTCCGACTCTCCATAGTTCTGTCTTAATTCTCCTACTGCTTTCTCCACAGTCTCTTTTCTGGATCCCCAGAGCACAACCTTTGCCCCGTTTTCCAGATATTTCTCAACAACTGCCCGACCGATTCCTCTGGTACCGCCGGTCACGACGGCTACTTTTCCCTGTAACAACATCATAAAACCTCCTTGCTTTGATAGAAACCATTATACCACAGTTTCAATTTCAAACATAGCTGAAAATCTATAAATCATTCCTCATCCGGAGCCTGACCGTCATGGGGCAGCCATTTGCACTCTGTCAGTTCCATCTCTGTAAATACCGCTTTAAAGGAAGAATCTTCCGGGCTGCAGGCATAGATTCCAAAGGGGATTTTTTCTTTTGCATGGAACATATGGCAGATACGCATCTGCTTAAAATAAATCCCATCCACGGAATTCTCCACACAGAAATCATCTTCCCTGCGGCTGAACCGGAACCACATTGTTTTCATGGAAGCATCCACATCTACGGATGCCCAATCGGAGTATCCTTGATTGGTTACCACGGAGCCCAGACGCTGGATCTGTTCATTTTCATACTCCACGGATGCTTTGATCCAGTTCTCACTGTCCAGGTACATAATAATCCCGCACTGGTCAAACCGATGCTTGGACTCGAATTCTGTTTTTACCACAAAGGAAAAATAACGTTCCTCTGTGGTCATCTGAAGAAGCGGGGCATTGTCATTGCGGAAGTGATAGTACGTTCTCTGCCACAGATCC